>NZ_JAAKEE010000020.1:0-45075 GCF_011038995.1 Adlercreutzia sp. ZJ242 | reverse complement strand
ACGGGCACGGGCGCAGGTCGCGCGGCGGGCGCGCGCGGGCGCGACGCGCAAGCCGGCGCCGGCGCCGTCACCGCGTTCGTGGGCGACGGCATCAACGACGCCCCGGCGCTCGCGGCGGCCGACATCGGCGTGGCCATGGCGTCAGGCACCGACGTGGCGCTCGACGCGGGCCAGGTGGTGCTCATGCGCAACAACCTGGGCGACCTCGTGACGGCGCTGCGCCTCTCGGCGGCCACCATGCGCAAGATCAAGCAGAACCTGTTCTGGGCGCTCGTCTACAACTGCGTCATGATCCCGCTCGCGGCGGTGGGCATCCTGGCCCCGGCGCTCGCCGGCGCCGCCATGGCGTTCTCGAGCGTGAGCGTCGTCAGCAACTCGCTGCTCCTCAAGCGCTTCAAGTAGAGCTCTCCTGCGGGGGAGGGGCGCGCTCGCACGTTCGCCGCCCCTCCCCGGCAGCATGCGACACGTTCTCCTCTCCAAACCGTCGAGAAACACGCGATCTGATACCGATCCTCGTGCCTGAGGCAGGTTGTCGCACGAAACGGCAATATCCCATCAGGGGTTTTGCCCTGCGGCAGCCTAAAGACCGCGCCCGGGACGCTCTTCGCGGTATCAGATCGCGTGTTTCTCGCATGTTGGCATGCGCTGACGTGTCGCGCGACCTTCCCCGGCCGCGCCCCGCGCGCCCCTCTCCGGCTGCCCGCGCGGGGCGAAACGCGCCAGTGCTATACTTTCGCCTAATGGGCGCACCCCGCCAGGGGCCGCGCCGCTCGCTTTGGTCCGCTGACGAAAGGTCTGACATGAACACCGCCGCTGTTGTGCTTGCCGCTGGCGCGGGCACGCGTATGAAGTCGAAGAAGCCCAAGGTCGCGCACGAGATCCTGGGGAAGCCGCTCGTCCGATGGGTGGTTGACGCCGCGAAGGACGCGGGCGCCGAGCGCATCGTGAGCGTGGTGGGCCACGCGCGCGAGCAAGTGACCCCGCTCGTGGAGGCCGACACCGAGGTGGTGGTGCAGGCCGAGCAGCGCGGCACGGCCGACGCGGTGGCGGCGTGCGAGGGCGCGCTCGCGGGCTTTGAGGGCTCGCTCGTGGTGCTCTCGGGCGACTGCCCGCTCATCACGCCCGACACCATCTCCGCGCTCGTGCGCATGCGCGACGAGAACGACGCCGCCGTGGTGGTGCTCACCATGCAGCTCGACGACCCCTTCGGCTACGGCCGCATCATCCGCGACGAGGCTGGCGAGGTGGCGCGCATCGTGGAGCAGAAGGACGCCACGCCCGAGGAGGCCGCCGTCACCGAGTGCAACTCGGGCTTCTACTGCTTCGACGCCCGCGCGCTCTTCGGCGCGCTCAAGCAGGTGAGCAGCGACAACGCGCAAGGCGAGTTCTACCTCACCGACGTCTTGGGCATCTGCCGCGCCGAGGGCCGTCGCGTGCTGGCGCTGCCGGCGGCCGACGCCGCCGAGTGCCTGGGCGTGAACTCGCGCATGCAGCTGGCCGAGGCCGCGGGCATCATGCAGCGGCGCGTCAACGCGCGGCACCTGGCGAACGGCGTGACCATGTGGGACCCCGCGCAGGTGTGGATCGGCCCCGACGTGGAGATCGAGCGCGACGTGGAGCTTCTGCCCCAGGTCATCCTCATGGGGAAGACCTCCGTCGGCGAGGACAGCGTGATAGGCCCGAACACGCGCCTGACTGACACGCGCATCGGGCGCGGCTGCGTGGTCGACGAGACGGTGGCCGTGGAGGCGCAGGTCGACGACGGCGCCACCTGCGGCCCGCGCGCCTACCTGCGCCCGAAGGCGCACCTGTGCGAGGGCGCGAAGGCCGGCACGCACGTGGAGATCAAGAAGTCCACGGTGGGCAAGGGCTCGAAGGTGCCGCACCTGAGCTACGTGGGCGACGCCACCATCGGCGAGGGCGTGAACCTCGGCGCGGGCACCATCACCTGCAACTACGACGGCGCGAACAAGTGGCCCACGCACATCGGCGACGGCGCGTTCGTGGGGTCCTCCACCATGCTCGTGGCGCCCGTCTCGCTCGGCGAGGGCTGCATCATCGGGGCCGGCTCGGTGATCACGAAGGACGTCTCGGCGGGGGCCCTCGGCCTCGGCCGCGCGCGCCAGACGGAGATCGCCGGCTGGGCTGACGAGAACCGCAAGGTCAAGGAGTAGCAGACGCCATGGGCGGCGGCCGCGGCGACGAGCGGACGCTGCCGCGTCGGCGGGCTCGCCAGGCCGCTGCCAGGCCGCTGCCGCGTCGGCGGACCCGCTGGCATGTTGCGCCGGCGGGCCCGCTGGCAGGCCGCAGGTCGCGGCCGCAAGTATTCGGCGTTTTCAGGCGCCGGATCGCCGTGCGAGATACTACAATGGTAAGTCGCATGCGCCGGGGCGGCGCGTGCTGTTTCAGCCCATGCGAACGAAGGAGAGAGCCTTCATGATGGAAACGAAAAGGCCCATGGCCGTGTTCACGGGCACGTCGAACCCCGAGCTTGCCGACAGCATCGCGAGGGAGCTGGGCGTGTCGCTGGGCAACGTCAAGCTCGAGAAGTTTGCCAACGGCGAGATCTACGCGCGCTACCAGGAGAGCGTGCGCGGCAAGGAAGTGTTCCTCATCCAGTCGGTGTGCGCCGGCGAAGGCTACGACGTGAACGACGCGCTCATGGAGCTGCTCATCATGGCCGACGCCGCCAAGCGCGCGAGCGCCCACAACGTGTCGGCCGTCATCGCGCACTACGGCTACGCGCGCCAGGACCGCAAGGCCGCCCCGCGCGAGCCCATCACGGCGAAGCTCGTGGCCGATCTGCTCACGGCCGCCGGCGTTGACAACGTGATCACCATCGACCTGCACCAGGACGCCATCCAGGGCTTCTTCGACATCCCGGTGAATCACATGACGGCCATGACCATCTTCGTGGACTACTACAAGTCCATGGGGCTCGACACCGACGAGCTGTGCGTGGTGTCGCCTGACGTGGGGCGCGCGAAGGCCGCCAAGAAGTTCTCCACCATGCTCGACTGCGACATCGCCATCATGCACAAGGACCGCCCGAAGCACAACCAGGCCGAGATCACGGCGCTGATCGGCGACGTCACCGACAAGATCTGCGTTCTGAACGACGACATGATCGACACGGCGGGCTCGCTCGTGGCCGCGGCGGCCACGCTCAAGGCCAAGGGTGCCGCAAAGGTGTACGCCTGCGCCACGCACGGCCTGTTCAGCGGCCCGGCGTACGAGCGCATCGAGAACTCCTGCATCGAGGAGGTCGTGGTCACCAACGCCGTGCCCGTGCCGCTCGAGCGCCAGACCGGCAAGATCAAGGTGCTCTCGGTGGGCCCGCTGTTCGCCCAGACCATCAGCAACGTCTACGACAACGGCTCGGTCTCCAGCCTGTTCGAGTAGGCGTGCGCGCGGGGCCCCGCCGCGCGTGAGGGATGATTTGCTCGTCAACCTCGGCTTCCGCCCGGTTTCCCGAAACCGGCGGGAGCCGCGTTGCATCAGGGGCGCCAAGGGCTGCGGGGCGCCCGAGGCGTCTGGATGGAGGCGCGCCAGGCGGAGGGACCGCGCTGCGCCCGGCGCGCGAAGCTGAAAGGAATGCACGTGTATCTAATCGTTGGCCTGGGGAATCCCGGCGAGGAGTACGCGCACACGCGCCACAACGCGGGGTTCGACGCGGTGGACGCCATCGCCGAGGAGATCGGCGTGCGCTACTGGAAGACCGAGTGCGGCTCGCTCACGGGCAAGGGCGCCTACCGCGACATCGACGTGGTGCTCGCGAAGCCCCAGAGCTTCATGAACACCTCGGGCGGGCCGGTGAAGCAGCTGATGAACGCCTACGGGGTCGGCGCCGACCACCTCGTGGTCATCCACGACGAGCTCGACATCGACCCGGGCACCATCCGCGTGAAGTTCGGCGGCGGGCACGCCGGGCACAACGGCCTGCGCTCCATCTGCGACAAGACGGGCACGCGCGACTGGTACCGCGTGCGCGTGGGCATCGGGCGCCCGCCGGGGCGCATGAACGTGGCCGACTACGTGCTCTCGCTTCCGAAGAAGGAGGCCAAGGACGACTTCGAGTACGCCGTGGGCCGCGCCGCCCAGGCCGCGCTCTTCCTGATCCAGCACGGCCTGGAGAAGGCGCAGCAGGAATTCAACTAGTTCCGCCCGTCCTGACGGAGCGGGCGGAACTGCCCGACGCTGCGAAGCTTTGAGGCACCTCGCCTTGCCGCTCCAAGCGCTCGTCGCGTACGAAGTACGCTTCCTCGCGCTTTCACGGCAATTCGAGGCACCTCAAAGCTTCTCGCTGACGTTACGAACGACAAGTGAGCTTTTGGTTTGAAGGGAGAGATGACGTGATCAAGCTCAGCGAGAGAGGCAACACGTACGCGCTGTTCGCCATCGTGGTTCTGGGATGCGCGCTCGGGTCGCTCACCCAGACGGTCATGAACGCCATGCTCGGCGGCGTGGGCGCCGACTTCGGCATCGACGCGAGCGTGGGCCAGTGGCTCACCACCGTCTACATGTTGGGAATCGGCATCACCGTTCCCGCCGTCACCTTCATGGCGCAGAAGATGTGCTCGAAGGACCTGATAGCGCTTGCCCTCGGGCTGTTCGCGGCGGGCGCTGTGGTCGACTTCGTGGCCGACAGCTTCCTCGTGCTGATCCTCGGCCGCGTGCTGCAGGCGGTGGCCACGGGCATCACGCTGCCACTCGTGCAGTCCATCGCCATGATGCGCTTCCCGGCGGGGCAGAACGGCACGGCCATGGGCATCGCCGGCATCGCCATGGGGTTCGCGCCGAACATCGGCCCGCTCATCGGCGGCGCGCTCGTGGACTCCTGGGGCTGGCGCAGCTTCTTCGTCATCCTCGCGGTGCTGCTCGTGGCGCTCCTGGCGGCCAACGCGCTCCTGGTCGCGCGCGAGGAGGCGCCCTCGAGCAAGGCCACGCTCGAGGGCGTGTCGCTTCTGCTCTCGACGCTCGGCTTCGGCGGCCTTCTGCTGGCGTTCTCGAACGCGGCGAACATGCCGGTGGCGAATCCCGCGGTGTGGGCGCCGGCCGTCCTCGGCGCGGTGTGCCTCGTGCTGTTCGTGCGGCGCCAGAAGCTCGTGGAGCGCCCGCTCATCAGCATGCGCATCTTCGAGTCGGCTCGCTACCGCGCGAGCTTCGTGGCGCAGTGCTGCCTGTTCGCGTCGTTCATGGGCATCACGCTCATCGTGCCGCTCCTCGTGCAGGGGCCCATGGGCCTCACGGCGCTCGAGGCCGGCATCGTGTTCATCCCCGCCACCATCTTCGCCATCATCGTGAACCCGCTCGCGGGCATCCTGACCGACAAGCTCGGCGCCCGCCCGGTGGTCATCGTGGCGGGGATCCTCTTGACGGCGGGCGCGGCGTCCATGGCGCTCGTCGGCGTTGACACGCCGCTGTGGCTGCTCACGCTCATGCAGACCGTGCGCGGCCTGGGCGTGAGCGCGCTCATCGGGCCTCTGAACTCGTGGGGCATGGCGGGCCTGCCGCGGGAGATCACCATGGACGCGAGCGCGTTCGTGGCCTGCGTGCGCCAGGCGTGCGCGTCTTTGGGCACGGCCGTCATGGTGCTCGTGATCGCTGCGGTGTCCCTCACCGCGCCGGGTGCCCTGGGATACCAGCTGGCGTTCGCGCTCTCGGCGGCGCTCTCCGTCTGCGTTCTGGCGTGCGCCGTGTGGAAGGTGCGGTAGCGCATGGCGTTTCTGCTGGGATGTGAGAAGGTCGGCGTCGAGTTCCCGACCAAGACCGTGTTCGAGGGCGTGTCGCTCGGCGTGGAGGCGGGCGATCGCATCGGCATCGTGGGGCGCAACGGCGACGGCAAGTCGACGCTGCTGCGGCTTCTGGCAGGCGAGGTGGAGGTGGACGCGGGGCGCGTGATCCGCACGCGCGGCGTGAGCGTGGGCGTGCTGGGACAGGCCGACGAGCTCGACGACGCGTCGACGGTGGAGCACGCGGTCGTGGGCAGCCGCCCCGCGTACGAGTGGGCCGGCGACGTGCGCGTGCGCGACGTCTTGTCCGGGCTGCTCGATGACGTCGACTGGCGCGCGCGCATCGGCGAGCTCTCGGGCGGGCAGCGCCGCCGCGTGGACTTGGCGCGCCTGCTCGTGGGCGAGTGGGACGTGCTCATGCTCGACGAGCCCACGAACCACCTGGACGTGCGCGCCATCACGTGGCTCGCGCGGCACCTGAAGGCGCGCTGGCGGCCCGGCTGCGGCGCGCTTCTGGTGGTCACGCACGACCGCTGGTTCCTCGACGAGGTGTGCCTGCGCATGTGGGAGGTGCACGACCGCGTGATCGAGCCGTTCGAGGGCGGCTTCTCAGCCTACATCATGCAGCGCGTCGAGCGCGACCGCCTGGCCGACCTCGCCGAGCAGAAGCGCAGAAACCAGCTGCGCCGCGAGCTCGCGTGGCTCTCACGCGGCGCGCGGGCGCGCGCCACCAAGCCGAAGTTCCACGTGGCGGCGGCGCGCGAGCTCATCGCCGACGTGCCCGAGCTGCGCAACCCCCTCGAGCTCAAGCGCATGGCCATGGCGCGTCTCGGCAAGCAGGTGGTCGACCTGGAGCGCGTGAGCGTGCAGTTCGGCGACCGCGTGGTGCTCGACGACGTGTCGTGGATCATCGGCCCGGGCGACCGCATCGGCATCGTGGGCGGCAACGGCATCGGCAAGACCACGCTCCTGCGCGTGGTCCAGGGGGCGCTCGCCCCCACGCGCGGGCGCGTGAAGATCGGCGCCACGGTGCGCTTCGCCGTGCTCTCGCAGCACCTGAGCGAGCTCACGCGGTTCGGCGACGACCGCGTGCGCCAGGTGATCGGCCGCTATACGCGCCGCACCATGCTCGACGGGCGCGAGATGACGCCCGGGCAGCTGCTCGAGCGCCTGGGCTTCTCCGCCGCTGACCAGAACGAGCCGGTGTGCGACTTGTCGGGCGGGCAGAAGCGCCGGCTCGCGCTCATGCTCATCCTGCTCGACGAGCCCAACGTGCTCATCCTCGACGAGCCGGGCAACGACCTCGACACCGACATGCTGGCTGCCGTGGAGGACCTGCTCGACGGCTGGCCGGGCACGCTGCTTCTGGTCACGCACGACCGCTACCTCATGGAGCGCGTGACCGACGACCAGTTCGCCATCTTGGACGGCAAGGTGCGCCACCTGCCCGGCGGCGTGGACGAGTACCTGAGGCTGGTGGGGGAGGAGGACAAGGCGCCGCATGCGGGGGCTGGCGCTGGCGTGAGCTCTGGGGGGCGCGGGGCCTCCGCCTCCGGGCGAGCTCAGGGCAGGGACTCTGACTCTCCAAGGAGCGTCGCCTCCGGGCGTGCTCACCAAGCGAGTTCCGCACGAGCCGGAAGCGCCGGTGGCGCTTCCGTGCGAGCAGGACTGTCCGAGCGACTGAGCTCGCCCGGAGGCGACGCGGACGCCCCTAGGCTCTCGGGGGGCGAGCAGCGGCGGCTGCGCAAGCTCATGGCCTCCAACGAGAAGAAGGCCGACACGCTGCGCGGCAAGATCGAGGCCAAGCGCGCCGAGATGACGACGGCCGACCCGTCCGACTACCTGGCGCTCACGGCCATCCAGGAGGAGATCGCCGCCTTCGAGTCCCAGATCGAGGAGCTTGAGCTCGAGTGGCTCGAAGCCGCGGAGGCGTTGGGGGAGTGAGGGCTCCGCTTGCGTGCGCGGGACGAGCGGAGCGGGCCGGCGCCGCAAAGCGCTGACGTGCGCACGGCGGATGCTCTTGCGCTTGCCTTCGCGCACGAAGCACGCTCAGCCGCACGACATGTCCATCGCACGCACGTCAGCGCTTTTCGCCGGCTTTTTTGCCGAAGGGAGGGTTATCGCATGGTTGAGGGAGCGTCGTTTCGCACCGTAGAGGGCCGCGCGACGGCGGAGATCGTGGAGAAGAAGAGCCACTTCATCGGGCAGATCGCCCACGTGGAGACGGAGGAGGAGGCGCTCGCCTTCCTGACCGAGATCCGCGCGCAGCACCGCATGGCGCGCCACAACGTGTACGCCTACGTGCTGCGCGGGCAGGGCGCGGAAGGGGGCGCGACGGGGCGCGTGCGCTACTCCGACGACGGCGAGCCGGCCAAGACCGCCGGCATGCCCACGCTCGAGGCCATTCAGCATGCGGGGCTCGCTGACGTGGCCGTGGTGGTCACGCGCTACTTCGGCGGCATCCTCTTGGGCACGGGCGGGCTCGTGCGCGCGTACACGGCCGCCACGCAGGCTGCCATCGAGGCGGCGCGGGTGGTGGTCGTCTCGCAGTGCGTCGAGGTGGTGGCCGAGGTGCCCTACGCGCTCTACGAGCAGACGGTGCGCCTCGCCGAGGCGAGCGGCGCGCGCGTGATGGGCGCCGACTTCGGCGCCGAGGTGCTCGTGACCCTGCGTCTGCTCGACGGCACCCAGGACCCCCTGGTGGCGGCCCTCACCGAGCTCACCCGCGGTCAAAGCGAGCTTCTGGTAAGCGCCCCCTTCGAAGCCGCCTTTTAGGCGCGGGGCCTGTCCAAAGAGGTCATCTTGCCGGGCTTCCAATCGCCCGTCTCGTAGGGCTCGCTCCTGCGCGCGATGGCCTCTTCGCTGATGCCGAACATCGCTTCCAGCTGCTTATCGTCCATGCTTGCCTCCCATCGGTTCGCATTCGCGAAATACTCGGGGAATAGTGAAGCACCTTACCTTATAGAGCGATAGCGAAAAGAAGAAAACTTCAACGCTTAAAGTGCGGGGATGGTGCTGTCGAGCGCGGGGTTGACGTCGGGCGGAACTGTGAACGTGTCGTCTTCGAGCGCTCCATATACGTCCCAGCAGCCTGCAGGCCATCCGCCGCTCTCATGGTGGTCGCGCACGAGGTCGGACACGTATTCTGAGAGCGACAGGTCTGCTAGCGCGGAGCTCTTGCGCAAGCTCGCCATGGTGGGCTCGTTAAGGTAGAGGGAGATCTTCGACATCGCGCCTCCTGTCCGATTCGAGCAAGCGAGTATGGCAAGTAAGTATACTTCCAGAAAGAGAAAAAAGATAGGGCGCGCATGGCGCCCTATCTGGGGAGGCAGGGTTTATGCCGCCTGCCGTTCAGGCTCTCGCCGTCCTAGCGCTTGTTGAAGGGCTTGAGGGTGGCGGGGAGGCCGTCCTCGTAGACGAGCTTGGGCTCGCCGGCGATCAGCGGGCGGAAGTAGGCGAGCGCCTCGTCGCTGATGCCCTGGTAGTCGGGCAGGATCCACTCCTGCGGGAAGTGGCGCACGTAGTTGGCGAACTCGCTTGCGGGCGCGGCGAAGAAGCGCGCGTCGTACGCGCCGCTCGCGATCTGCTCGGGCGTGCGCGGCGCCACGCCGACCACCTGGCCGGTGAACGTGGCGTCGGCGGCGCGCATGTGCGCGCTCATGCCCAGCTCGTAGGCTTCGGTGACGTCGACGAGCGACTGCGCGAAGTTCGACGAGCGCGCCGCGCGCGAGAGGTCCTGCACCACGCCGCGGGGCGCGATGCCCGCGTCCACGATCATCTGCTTGATGGTGAGCGCCGCTCCGCCCAGGACCGCGTGCGCGAATCCGTCATGGGCCGTGTCGCCGGCTGAGACGTACGTGCCGTCGGCGTAGTGCGCGCCCTCGGACACCACGATGTAGCACTCGCCCGTCTCGTCCATCTTCCGCTGCACCTGCGCGAGGAAGGCGTCGCGGTCGAAGTCGACCTCGGGCAGCACGAGCAGGTCAACGTCTCCCGTGGCGCAGCAGCTCGCGGCGAGCCAGCCCGCGTCGCGGCCCATGGTCTCGAGCACGAACACCTCGGGGCGCGTGTAGGCGTCGTAGTCGAGGCGCGTGGCGTGCGTCACCTGGCAGGCGAGCTTGGCGGCCGACGGGAAGCCGGGGCAGTGGTCGACGGGCACGAGGTCGTTGTCGACCGTCTTGGGGATGCCGACGAAGCGCTCGGGGCGGCCGTTGGCGGCGGCCCACTCCGACAGCGCGTCGACGGTGTCCATGGAGTCGTTGCCGCCGATGTAGAACATCACGTCGACGTCGTGGGCGCTCATCACCTCCACGAGGCGCTGGTAGTCGGCGTCGTTCCCGCGCTTGAGCTTGTAGCGGCAGGTGCCGAGCGCTGACGACGGCGTCTGCTTCAGGATCTCGATCTCGCGGCCGGAGAGCTCGGTGAGGTCGTACAGCTTGCCCTCGAGCACGCCCTCGATGCCGTGGATGCCGCCGAGCACGCGGTCGAAGACGGGGTTGAGCTGGTTGGCGCGGATGACGCCGGCCAGGCTCGCGTTGATGACGGCGGTGGGGCCGCCCGATTGAGCGACGAGACAGTTGCGCATGGTGGTGCCTCCTCGGGTAGGGTTTCGGTAACGAGTCCATGATACCCGATATGGCGGAGGGGCGACGGCGGGGGAGCGCCGCGCGCGGCGCGCCGGCCGCCCGCTTCGCCGCTCGCTGTGCCGCGCATCGGCTTCGCATCGATCTGCGCGCCGACTGTGCGCCGGCCCTGCGTCAGTCGCCCGCTGCGCGGCTCTGCGTCACCCCTGCTCGAAGCTCTCGCCGAACAGCGCGCCGATCACGTCCTCGAACATCTGCGCGGGCGTCCAGGGCTCGGCGCTCGCGGGCATGCCGAGCGAGATGTCGTAGGTCGCGGCATCCGACAGCCGCACGCGCACGAGGTCGCCGGTGAGGCTCGACGTGGCGTCGAGCATGTTGGCCGGGCAGAACACCCCGCCGATCCCCGCCACGCTGAGCGCGAGCAGCGTCATGAGGTTCTCGGACTCCACGAGCCCGCTGGGCTTGATGCCCGCGCTCTGCAGCTCGCTGCGCGCCACGCGCCCCGATATGTCGTCGATGGTCTCGAGCAGAAACGGGCAGCTCGAGAGCCGCGCAAGCCCCTCCGACTCGAGCAGCGGCACGGCCTCGTCGCACGCAAGCCCGGTGTGCTTCTCCAGAAGGCGCGGGTGGACGGCGAGCACCACCTCCTCGCGGTACAGCGGGCGCGTGGTCACGCCGGGGTGCGTGCTGTCGAAGTGCGCCACCACCACGTCGGCCTCGTTGCGCTCGGCGAGCCGCACGAGCTCCTCGTTGGTGCCCTCGATCAGCTTCACGCTCACGCCGGGCAGGCTGCGGTGGAACTGGTCGATCACGTAGGGCATGAGCACGCGCCCGCGCATGTTCGAGATGCCCACCTTGAGCTTGCCCGAGCCGCCGATGGTGGCCTCGCCCACGTGGCGCAGCATGATCGAGCGCGCGAGGTCCTGCTCCTGGGCGTAGGCGAGGAAGGTCTCGCCCGCGCGCGTGAGGGCGAGCGGCGTGCTGCGCACCACCAGCTTGCAGCCCAGCTCGCGCTCGAGCGCGGCCACGCGCGAGCTCAGCGTCTGCTGCGAGATCTGCAGCTCGTCGGAAGCACGCGTGAACGACCCGGCCTCCACCAGCCCGACGAACCAATCCCAAGACTCAAGCACCGCTGACCTCCCCAGCTCATCTCGGCGACCCTCGCGCGTGCGCGTCTGCGCTCTCGACGCGGGTTTGCACGCGCCCACGCACGCTTGCGCTCTCGACGCGGGCTCCCGCGCTCGCACGCCCGCGCACCCTTGCGCAACGCTTACAAAGGTAAGCCAAAACACCTCAGTTTTACCGTGAAAACTTGTGATCTCACCGAAATTTTTTGTTAAATGTCGCCGCAAGTGTATATTCGCCGCCTTTTTTCGCATAAAATGTCCACAGACTCTTTACACGAGTTTTCTGTTACCAAACGGGGAAGGGAAGAAGACATGAAGAAGAAGTTTCTCGCGCTCTTCGCCGTCGCGCTCACCGGCGTGATGGCCATGGGCCTCGTCGGCTGCGGCGGTGGCGGCGATACGGCCAAGTCCGACGGAGGCAGCGCGCCCGCCGCCGAGACGGCCAACCTGCGCTTCGTGACCGGCGGCGAGTCGGGCACCTACTACGCGTACGGCAACGTGCTCGCCCAGTACGCCACCAACGGCGACTACGGCGTGGCCGTGACGGCGCTTGCCGGCAACGGCAGCCAGGCCAACGTGCAGGCGCTCCAGGATGACGACGCCGACATCGCGTTCTGCCAGTCCGACGTGCTCGCCTATGCCTACGAGGGCACCAACCTGTTCGAGGGCGCCGGCTACGAGGACTTCTCCATCGTGGCTGACCTCTACCAGGAGCAGGTGCAGATCGTGACCTGCGATCCCAACATCAAGACCGTGGCCGACCTCAAGGGCAAGACGGTCTCCGTGGGCGCTGCTGGCTCGGGCGTGTACTTCAACGCGCTTGACGTGCTGGCCGCCTACGACCTCACGCTCGACGACATCAGCCCGGTGTACCAGTCCTTCGGCGACTCCGCTGACTCCCTGAAGGACAACAAGATCGACGCTGCCTTCATCGTCGCCGGCGCCCCCACCACGGCCATCACCGACCTGTCCACCACCAAGACCGCCTACCTGGTCTCCATGGATGACGAGCATGTCGCCAAGCTGCTCGAGGCCTCCCCGTACTACGCCAAGGCCGTCATCTCCGCTGACACCTACGGCCTCGAGTCCGACGTGACCACCGTGTCGGTGGGCGCCGTGGTCATCGCCAACAACAGCGTGTCCGAGGACGCCATCTACGGCCTGACGAAGTCCATCTTCGAGGGCGCCGAGAAGAACGTCGACGCGCATGCGAAGTACAAGGAGCTCGCGATCGAGGACGCAGCCGCCATCACCACCGTGCCGTATCACCCGGGTGCTGCCAAGTACTACGCTGAGCAGAACATCACGGTCGAGTCCAAGTAAGGCTCTGACGGCGTGATCCGCGCGGCGTGACCGCATGCGCCGCGATCTGAAGCTGGCCGAAGCGAGCTTCGCCCTGAAGGGCTGTGGCGGACGAGACGTTCGTCGCAGCCCTTCTCATGGTTTTCAGAAGGCAAGGAGGGTAGGCATGGCTCTTTTCAAGAGGAAGAAGGACGCCGAGGAGGCCGATGCCATGGTGGCGGCAAGCCCCGCCGGCGACATCGACGCCGAGGAGGTCATGCGCAAATACGACAAGGAGTCGAACACGCGCATCTGGGAGGGCATCCCGAAGATCGTGGTCACGGCCGTCATGGTGCTGTTCTCGGTGTACTGCCTGGCCATGACGCTGCTGTCAACCGAGCAGGCCGAGGCGCGCCTGGCGCGCTTCTTGGCGTTCGTCATCGTGATCGGGTACATGATGTACCCGGCGCGCAAGACCAACCACAAGGTGAACCACATCCCGTGGTACGACGTCGTCCTCATGCTGGCGGGCTTCGGCGCGTTCATGTACTACGCCATCAACTGCACCGAGATCCTGCTCATGGGCGCGCGCATCGAGCCTCTGCACGTGGCGCTCGGCATCGTGGGCATCCTGGTCTTGGTGGAGCTGTGCCGCCGCTGCGTGGGCCTGCCCATCATCATCGTGGTGGGGTGCCTGGTCGTCTACGCGTTCTACTGGCAGTTCACGTCGTCCTCGTCGGCTGACCTGTACGCCTCGGTGCGCAAGATCGTGCAGAAGCTGTTCTACACCACCTCGGGCGTCATCGGCACGCCCATCAACGTGTGCTACACCTACATCGTGCTGTTCGTGATCTTCGGCGCGTTTCTGGAGCGCACGGGCATCTCGAACTTCTTCATCTCGCTGGCCAACCGCATCGCGGGCTGGTCGAGCGGCGGCGCGGCGAAGGTGGCCGTCATCGCGTCGGCCCTGTGCGGCATGGTGTCGGGCTCGTCGGTGGGCAACACCGTGACCACCGGCTCGGTGACCATCCCCATGATGAAGAAGGTGGGCTACAAGCCCGAGTTCGCCGGCGCCGTCGAGGCCGCGTCGTCCTCGGGCGGCCAGATCATGCCCCCGATCATGGGCGCGGCCGCCTTCCTCATGGCCGAGTACATGGGCATCCCCTACCTCGAGGTGGCCACGAAGGCCATCATCCCGGCGCTTCTGTACTTCGCGGGCATCTTCATCGCCGTGCACCTCGAGGCGAAGAAGCTCGGCCTCAAGGGCGTGCCGAAGAGCGAGCTCCCCACCTTCGGCTATCTGGCGAAGAACTGCTACCTGGTGCTGCCGCTCGTGCTCCTGGTGTGGCTCGTGGCCTCGGGCACGCGCACCATGGCCGCCTCGGCCGCCATCTCCATCCTGGGCGCCTTCCTCGTGGGCTTCGTGAACTTTCTGCTCACCAACTGGCGTGAGCGCGAAGAGGGCGCCACGTTCGGCGCCGTGCTTGCCGAGACGGTGAAGATCGCGCTGTTCACCTGCGCCGACGCCTTCGCCGCGGGCGCGAAGAACACCATCGCGGTGGCGGTTGCCTGCGCCATGGCCGGCATGATCGCCGGCTGCATCACGGTGACGGGCCTGGCCTCCACCATCATCAACGTGATCGTGCTCATGGCGGGCGACTTCATCATCATCGGCCTCGTGTTCACCATGGTGTGCTGCCTCATCCTGGGCATGGGCGTGCCCACCACGGCCAACTACTGCATCATGGCCTCCACCTGCGCTCCCATCCTCATGCAGCTCGGCATCGACCCGGTGTGCGCCCACTTCTTCGTGTTCTACTTCGGCATCGCAGCCGACATCACGCCGCCGGTGGCCCTGGCCGCCTACGCCGCGAGCGCCATCGCCAAGTCGCGCCCGATGGCCACGGCCGTCAACGCCACCAAGCTCGGCATCGCCAAGTTCGTGGTGCCCTACATCTTCGCGTTCAGCCCCGTACTTCTGCTCGTGGGCGACAACGTGACCCCGGTCACGGTGGTGCTGAACACCGCGACGGCGCTCGTGGGCGTGTTCGGCCTGCAGTGCGCGCTCACCAACACGCTGTTCCACCGCCACCTCAACCCGCTGTTCCGCGTGGTGCTCGCCGTGGGCGGCCTGTGCATGATGATTCCGGGTACGTTCACCGACGTCGTCGGCCTTGCTGTTATCGTGGGCATGTGCCTGGTCCAGTGGATGCTGGCGCGCAGGGACAAGGCGAAGGACGTTGAGGTTTCAGCTGATGACGAGCCGACCGAGGCCGCCGCGTAGGGCGCTTCGGGCCAAGCCGTCGAGTGAGGAGAATCATGGCAGATAGAAACATCGTGTGGGTAACGGGCTGCAAGGGCTTCGTGGGCGGCGTGATCTCCGAGCGCTTCGAGCGCGCGGGCTACAACGTGGTCGGCACCGACGTGGAGCTGTCGGTGTGCGAGCCCGAGCGCCTCGAGGCGTTCGCCGAGGAGATCCAGCCGGGCGTGATCGTCAACTGCGCGGGCATCCGCCGCGACGCGACCACGCTGGGCACGCGCGTGAAGGCGTACGAGGTGAACGCGCTCGGCGCGCGCAACATCGCGCTGGCGGCGAACACCATCGGCGCCACCATCGTGCAGGTGTCGTCTGACGACGTGTACTCCTCCAAGCTCGACGAGCCGGTGAACGAGTTCGACAGCCCGCACCCCAACACGCCCTACGGCAAGTCCAAGCGCGCCGGCGAGATGATGGTGCGCAACACCACCGACGACCACATCATCATCCGCTCGTCGTGGCTCTACCACGCGCAGAGCGGCCGCATGAAGGACATCCTCGACGCGGCGCGCGCGGGCGAGAAGTACGTCGCGCGCATGGACCAGTTCGCGGCGCCGACGAGCGTGTCGACGTACGTGGCGTTCATGCTCAAGGCCATCGAGCGGCATGCGAAGGGGACGTTCCACATCGTGAGCCGCGGCCGCGCGAGCCGCTACGACTTCGCGGCGAAGATCTTGGAGTACGCCGGCTACGAGCCGGGCAAGGTGCTCGTGCCCGAGACCGACCCGAAGACGGCCGAGAACGTGGTGCTCGAGAGCCTGATGCTCGAGATGGTAGGCGCCGACCTGCCCACCTGGGAGGACGACCTGCGCGCCTACATGGCCGAGGAGGGCCTGCTGGCATAGGGGCGCGAGAGGGGCGACGCGGACGCGCGCTTGCGTCTGCGCGAGGCGCGCGACGCGTGGGCACGCGTGAACGAGAACCCGCAGCTCATCTGAGCTGCGGGTTCTCTTGCGTCTATCTAGGGTACGGGTGCTCCTTCGCCGCGGCCCTTTCGCCCTACCCGATGAGGTCTTGGAGCACGAACTTCCACGCGGGCTTCACCTCTATCGGGACGCCGTCCTCCTCGATGGCGCCCGATTCACTCTGGGTGACGATGACGAGCCTTTTCGCGTTTTCGTCGACCTTCGCGAGCTTGACGAGGTTTCCCACCTCGCGCTTGCGGGCGCTGTCCGACAGAGAGCGGGCGACCTGGACGGCCAGCTCGGCTTCGGGGACGTAGAAGTCGACGTCGATGCCCGTCGTGCGGGACTTCAGGTAGTGCAGGTTATCGCCGAACGCATCGCGCAGGGCGACGGCGATCTCGTTCTCCAAGAGCGCCGAGTCGTTCTTGTCGAGGAACAGGCTGATCAGGCCGTTGTCGGAGAAATAATACTTCGGGCTGCCCTCGCGCTCCACGAACTTGGCCGTTGCGTTGCTGATGCTGAACAAAAGGTAGGCGTCGCACGAGAGGGCCACATAGTCGATTATGGTGTCCTTGCTCGCGGAGAATCCGACGCCTTTGAGCATGCCGTGAAGCGAGCTGAACGACGCCTCCTCACCCACCGTTTCGGCGATCTTCTTCACCAGCACGCGCAAGAGCTGGGGGTTTCTCACGTTGTTGCGGGCGACGACGTCTCCGAGGAGCACCTTCTGATAGACGCTCTCAACATATGCGCGAGGCGCGGCGTAGCGAAGGGACTCGGGGAAGCCCCCGTTGAGGCAGAAGCTCTCGAAGCGGGCGGCGATGGCGCCAGCCCCGCTTGACGCATAGAGCGCAGGCGCGTCATGAGGCTGGCCGACGGCATCGAGATACTCGTCAAAGCGGTAGGGGCTCACGTGCTTCGTCAGGTAGCGCCCGCCGAGTGTCGACGCCATCTGACTGCCGAGCATCTTCGCGTTGCTTCCGGTGAGGTAGACGCGCTCTCCTGCGTCTGCAAGGCGCCGCGCGAACTTCTCCCAGCCAGGAACGTTCTGGATCTCGTCGAAGAAGAAGAACCCTCGCTCTTGGCTGAGCTCCCTTTGGACGAGCACGATGTCGTTGAAGTCGCCGATGCCGAACTCCGCGAGACGCTCGTCCTCGAAGTTCACGTAGACGATGCGCGTCCAGTCTACTCCGGAGGCAACTAGGTCGAGGGCGACTTTGTAGAGAATGGTCGACTTCCCCGCCCGTCGCAATCCGGTGATGACGTAGTTGGCTTGGGGGTCGAGCTCGTAGCGTCGAGGCACGATGCGCGCGGCGCGGATGACCTCGTGTTGGTCGAAGATCACGCTCTTCAAGACGTCGTGGTTCATGCTCATCCTACCTTTGCGAGGATTCGTCCGCTATGTTGGACAAATCATAGCATTTTTCGTACTCCATACCGGACGAAAAATGCCGAAGAAGACCACAGGTCTGCTCCCATTCGTATTTGACGCCCTCCTGGGGGTCTGCCACGGCGACGAGGATGCTGCAAAGGTTCATCTCCAGGTCGCCAGGCAGGCGGTGGAAGCCGAGCGGGCTACCATGTTCGCGTAGGGCGAGCAGGGCATCGCTCGAGGGCGAAGGGCTGCGACCCCGTTGCCTCCGGGATGATGTGCTTTGCTGCGCTCCCCGTTGAGTGTGACGGGGAGCGCAGCGCTCGGCAGCTACAGGTACTTGCGCAGGGCATCGATCATCATCAGCTGGCATTCCTCGGCAGCGGCCTCGGCGACGGGGGTCTTGTCCATCCCGTACCGGGGCATGCTGTAGCCGTGCCCGACGCCGAAGAACCGCTTGCCCGTGGTCGTCACGCCGGCTGCCATCAGGTGCTTGGCGTACTCCTCCGCTTCGAAGCAGAGCGAGTCGCCCTCGGCGGTGAGGATGAGATGCGGGGGCAGGCCGACCAGCTGGTCCCGCTCGGCGAACAGCGGCGAGAGGTGCGGGTTTTTGCCGTCTTTGGGGTCGCGGTAGCACAGGTCGAATACCGCGGCCAGGTCGGGCGGGATGCAGCCCTCCGGGGTCGGCTTGGCGTGCGCGTCGGTGTTGAGGTCGACCGTCGGGTAGTCCATTATCACGCACTTCAGCTCGAACGCGCCCGTCTCCTTGGCCATCATCGCGACCACCGTCGAGATGTTCCCGCCGGCGCTGTGGCCGCCTATGGCCATGCGGGCGGGGTCGACGCCGAACTTCTCGGGGTTGTCGTGGACGTACTCGACCACGTCGAACACGTCCTCCTTGTCGGCCGGGAACATGCTCTCCGGGGCGAGGCGGTAGGACGGGCTGATGACCACGACGCCCAGCTCGTCGGCGACCCTGCGGCAGAACTCGTCGTCGAGCTCCGGGCGGCCGTAGATGAACCCGCCGCCGTGAACGTTGATGAAGACGGGCAGCGGGCCTTCGGCGGCGTCCGCAGGCCTGTACACGACCACCTGGCGCAGGCCTGACCGCACAGGTACCTGGGCGTACTCCCCCGTGGTGCCGAGCTTCTCGACGATCTTGTCCGCGCCGGCGCGGAGGGTCTGAATCATTTCCATAACCTTGGCGTCAACCATCTTCTCCTCCTCAAGTAGGTTGCCTCGCATGGCTTTGCCATGCGCTTTGATTATGGCACATTTGCAAAACAGGGGGAGTGCACCGTGCAGAGGAGGGCGTTAGCGCAGGTCGAACATGCCGCGAATTCAGCCGGGGATGGCGTTCGTGGACACGTCGTCGGCGTGGCCGCTGGCGTAACCGACAATGCTACCGACAGCGCTATCGAAAACGTAGCCGACAGCGTTACCGACAGCGTTACCGACAACGGCGCTTTTCCATCCACCTCCCAAGTGATTCTGGATGGAAAAGGGTCGTTGTCGGCGATTTCCTGGGGAAAGTGGATGCGAAAGCGCCGTTGTCGGTGGTTTTCGGGGCTCGAATCGCCGATAACGGGCGTTTTCCATCCAGCTTTCTCAAGTTGTGGATGAGAAAGGGGCGTTGTCGGTGCTTCGGGCCCTGAGGGCCCTGGGGCGGATGGGGCGCTTTGGGCGAGGTAGTGTCCCCGCTCTGCTCTTTTTGAATTGTGAAAGGAGCGGAGGCGGAAAGCCGGTTGCGTGGCAAGCGGAGAGCCAGTTGTGCGGCAAGTGGAGAGCCGGTTGCGTGGCAAGCGGAAAGCACGCTTATGGCTCATGGCGCGAGCGTCCTGCCACGCTGCGCTTCCGGGCCCCCGTTGCTTTCGCTTCGCCTGTTGTCCGGGCGCCGCGCGGGCCATGACAGGGCGGGAGGTTTGTGCGAAAATAGGCTCCAAGACAAGAAGAGCATGCTTAGCCTGTTAGGTACCCGTTATGTCAGCGCAGTTCAATATACGCACAGCCGACAAGGCGAGGGTCGCGCGCCTCATGCAGGACCTCGGCCTCCCGCGGTTCATCGCGGCAACGCTGGTTGCGCGCGGCGTCGCCACGCCGCATGCGGCGCGGCTGTTCCTGCAGCCCTCGCTTGAGCGCGACTGGCTCAACCCCTACGACATCCCCGGCCTGTCCGAGGTGGCCGACGCGCTTGAGGACGCCATCCGCCGGCGCCTGCACGTGGTGGTGTTCGGCGACTTCGACCTCGACGGCATCTCGGCCACCACGGTGCTCACGCGCGGCCTGCGCGCGCTCGGCGGCAAGGCCACGCCCTTCATTCCGCGCCGCTTCGACGAGGGCTACGGCCTCACGCAGGCGGCGTACGCGCGCGTGAAGGCGCTCGAGCCAGACTTCATCGTGACGGTCGACTGCGGCATCGCCTGCAGGGACGAGGTGGCCGCCATCGTGGCCGACGGCGTGCCCGTGTGCGTCACCGACCACCACGAGGCGGCCGACCTCGTGCCGCGCGACGTGCCCGTGGCCGACCCCAAGATGGACCCGGCCTGCGAGAGCTCCATCCTCGCGGGCGTCGGCGTGGCGCTCAAGCTCGTGCAGATGCTCGGCGCGCGCATGGGCTACCCCTACCTGTGGCGCTCCTACACCGACTTCGCCACGCTCGGGACCGTGGCCGACCTCATGCCCATGCGCGGGGAGAACCGCGCGCTCGTGGCCGACGGGCTCGCGCGCATGAACGCCAACCCACGCCCCTGCGTCGCGGCGCTCGTGGGCACCACGGGCGCGGCGGGCAAGCCGCTCACGGCCACCTCGCTGAGCTTCTCGCTCATCCCGCGGCTCAACGCGGCGGGCCGCATGGGCGACGCGCAGCTCGCGCTCGACCTGCTCATGTGCGACAACTTCGGCGAGGCGTGCGCGCTCGCGGAGAAGCTCGAGGGCGTGAACGACCAGCGCCGCGCCATCGAGGCCGAGCTCTCCGAGATCGCAAAGGCGCAGGCCGCCGAGGTCTACCACGGCCAGCGGGCGCTCGTGGTGGCGGGCGCGGGCTGGCACGAGGGCGTGAAGGGCATCGTGGCGAGCCGCCTGGTGAACACCTACGGCGTGCCCGCGCTGCTGTTCACCGTCGACGGCGACGAGGCGCGCGGCAGCGGGCGCTCCGTGGGCTCGGTGAACCTGTTCGCAGCGGTGGAGAGCGCGTCTGACCTGGTCACGCGCTTCGGCGGCCACGAGGCGGCCGTGGGCGTGACGCTGCCCGTGGCAAACCTCGAGGCGTTCGCGCGGCGCCTGTGCGCGTACATGGACGCGCTCCCCGAAGACGACTTCCACCCCATGGTCGAGATCGACGCGTGCGTCGACCTCGACGAGCTCACGCTCGAGACCGTGGGCATGCTCGACCTGCTCGCGCCGTTCGGGCAGGAGAACCCCCAGCCCACCTTCCTCGCGCGCAACGTGTCGCTCGAGCGCTGCCGCGCGGTGGGCGCCGAGAAGAACCACTTCTCGTGCACGCTCACCAACGGGCGCTGCGCGGTGAACGGCATCATGTTCCACTGCGGCTACATCGACACGCTGCTGTACAACGAGTCGGTGGTCGACGCGGCGTTCTCCGTGCAGATCGACGAGTGGCGCGGCCGCCGCTCGGTGAAGGCCATGCTCGAGACGCTCTCGCCCGCGCGCTCGTGCGGCGCGCTCAAGGCGTGCCTGAACCCCGCGTCGCTCGCGTTCTTCGACGACCTGTTCGGCATGAGCGACGAGGAGCTCTGCGCCCAGGCCGACGCGACGGCCGACGAGGAGCCCGACGCGCTCGTGCAGCGCGCGGCGGCGCGCGCCCGCTGGGAGGCGCTCGCCCGCGAGGACGCCGACGCGCTCGAGGAGGCCATCGTGCGCGCCATCATCGGGACGAGCGCGCTGCACCCCTCGCAGCGCGAGATCCTCGACCGTTTGCGCGCGGGCACCTCCACGCTGGCCGTCATGGCCACGGGGCGCGGCAAGTCGCTCACCTTCCAGGTGCACGCGGCGCTGCGGGCGCTTCTGGCCCGCGAGGCCAGCGTGTTCGTGTACCCGCTGCGCGCGCTCATCGCCGACCAGGCGTTCCACCTCACGACGGCGCTCGAGCGCTTCGGGCTCTCCTGCTGCATCCTCACCGGCGAGTCCACGACGGAGGAGCGCGCGCGGGTGTGCGCGGGCCTGGCCGCGGGCACGGTGGACATCGTGCTCACCACGCCCGAGTACCTCATCCGCCACGTGGGCGAGATCGGCGCGTGCGGGCGGATCGGGTTCGTGGTGGTCGACGAGGCGCACCACATCGGCTTGGCGAAGGCGGGCTCGCGCGTGGCCTACACGCAGCTCGGCATGGCCGTCTCGCAGCTCGGCGCGCCCGTGGTGCTCGCCGTCACCGCCACGGCGCCCGACGGCGTGGCCGCCGACATCGACGCCACGCTCCCGCTCCAGGACAGCGTGATCGACGAGACGGCGCGCGAGAACCTCTCCGTCGACGACCAGCGCAACATCCGCAACCGCGACGACTACCTGGCCAACCTGGTGGCGGCGGGCGGCAAGACGGTGGTGTACGTGAACTCGCGCGAGCAGTCCATCACGCTGGCGCGCCTGCTGCGCCGCCGCGTGCCGCAGCTCGCGCCGCTCATCGGCTTCTACAACGCGGGCCTCACGCGCCCCGAGCGCAAGCGCGTCGAGGAGCTGTTCCGCAACGACGAGATCATGGTGCTCGTGGCCACGTCGGCCTTCGGCGAGGGGGTCGACATCCCCAACATCCGCCACGTGGTGCTCTACCACCTGCCGTTCAACGAGGTGGAGTTCAACCAGATGGCGGGCCGGGCGGGCCGCGACGGCAAGCCCGCGTGCGTCCATCTGCTCTACGGGCGGCAGGACGTGGCCTTGAACGAGCGCATCCTGGCGAACATGACGCCCGACCACGACGTGATGGCGCAGGTGTACCGCCGCCTGCGCGCGCGGCAGCGCCAGACCCCGGGCAGCTACTTCTGCATGGAGAACGGGGACCTGGCCGCGCTCGCGTCCGACGAGCTGCACGTGGTGGCGCCCGAGGCGGCCGCCTGCGGCGTGGCGGTCTTTCGCGAGCTCGGGCTCATCGAGACGCGTGTATCATGCAACGCGGGGCAGACCGAGCGCTGGATCCGCGTGAACGAGGGCGCGTCGAAGGTGGAGCTCACCGACTCGGTGCGCTACCGCGAGGGGCTCGGCGAGCGCGGCGTGTTCGACGCGTTTCGCGACTGGGCCCTGGCCCAGGACTCGCAGGGCCTGATCGTGAGGGTCTCGCACCCGATCGTCCCGCGCGGCTGGCGCGGGGGAAACTAGCGGGAAAACACAACCTACCGCCACGTGGCGCGCCTGCGCGCCGCGACGGCTGAGCTTGACGTACGGAAGGGGGCGCTTATGGGCGCGCAGGGCAACAACGAGGAGATGCTGGGCAGGGCTCGGAAGGGAGTCGCCGTCAGGCAGACGGTCGACCTCATGCTGGGGCGGCCCTACGTTGCCGAGCGGTCCATGGCCTCGGGCGTCGAGGCGGACCGCCGCACGCGTACGCCCGAGGAGCGCTTCGCCGAGCTGCAGGAGTTCACGCGCCCGTACATGACCGCCGACGAGGAGGCCATGCTCGAGCACGCCTTCGCGTTCGCCAACGCCGCGCACAAGGGGCAGTGCCGCAAGTCCGGCGAGCCGTTCATCATCCACCCCATCGAGGTGGGCATCATCCTCGCCGACCTGCGCATGGACGCCGAGACCATCTGCGCGGCGCTTCTGCACGACACCGTGGAGGACACCGAGGTCACCGCCGCCGACGTGGAGCGCGAGTTCAACGCGCAGGTGCGTCAGCTCGTCGAGGGCGTCACGAAGATCACGCGCATCGAGGTGGAGAGCCTCTCCGACGAGCAGGCGGCCACCATCCGCAAGATGTTCGTGGCCATGAGCAAGGACATCCGCGTCATCGTGATCAAGCTGGCCGACCGCCTGCACAACATGCGCACGCTCGCCGCGCTCAAGGAGGACCGCCGCATCTTCAAGAGCCGCGAGACGCTCGAGATCTACGCGCCCATCGCGCACCGCCTCGGCATCAACTCCATCAAGTGGGAGCTCGAGGACCTGTCGTTCTTCTACCTCGAGCCCAACAAGTACAAGCAGGTCAGCCGCATGGTCACGGAGAGCCGCTCCGAGCGGGAGGAGTACCTGGCGGGCGTGGTGGACATCATCCACGAGGAGATGGAGAAGGTGGGCATCCAGGCGCAGATCATGGGGCGCCCCAAGCACCTGTACTCCATCTACCAGAAGATGACGAAGAAGGGCAAGGGCTTCTCGGAGATCTACGACCTCATCGCCGTGCGCGTGATCGTGAAGTCGGTGAAGGACTGCTACTCGGCGCTCGGCGCCGTGCACACGCTGTGGCACCCGATGCCGGGGCGCTTCAAGGACTACATCGCCATGCCGAAGTTCAACATGTACCAGTCGCTTCACACCACGGTGATGGGCCCGGCGGGCCGCCCGCTCGAGGTGCAGATCCGCACCGAGGAGATGCACCGCGCGAGCGAGTACGGCGTGGCGGCGCACTGGCGCTACAAGGAGTCGGGCGGGAAGGTGAGCGCCGACGCGCTCGACCAGCAGCTGGCTTGGCTGCGCGAGATGGTGGACTGGCAGGACGAGACGGAGGACTCGCGCGAGTTCCTCAAGTCGCTCAAGATGGACCTCGACAACTCCGAGGTGTTCGTGTTCACGCCGAAGGGCGAGGTCATGAGCTTGCGCGCCGGCGCCACGCCGGTCGACTTCGCCTACGCCATCCACACCGAGGTGGGCAACCACTGCGTGGGCGCGAAGGTGAACGGCTCCATCGTGCCTCTGAGCTACGAGCTGCAGGTGGGCGACCGCGTGGAGATCCTCACGCAGAAGAGCGCCACGCCCTCGCGCGACTGGCTCACCATGGTGAAGACGCCGTCGGCGCGCAGCAAGATCCGCTCGTACTTCTCCAAGGTGTCGCGCTCCGACGACCTGCAGCTCGGCCGCGACAAGCTCACGCGCGAGATGCGCAAGCACGGCCTGGGCATCTCGAGCGCGCAGTCGATGCGCGCGCTGAAGTCGGTGGCCGAGGCCATGGGCTTCAACGACCCCGACGACATGTTCGTGCAGCTCGGGACGGGCAAGGAGAGCGCCCAGCACGTGGCGAACCGCCTGCTGAAGATCCTCGTCGACAAGGGGACCGAGGACGCCGAGAAGCCGGGCTTCGGCATGAGCGCCTCCGCGACGGGCATCATGCCGCCGATGCTCACCAGCGTGAAGCGCGCGAAGAAGCATGAGACGCACTCCTCCAACGGCATCGTGGTGAAGGGCGTCGACGACGTGCTCGTGCGCCTGTCGCGCTGCTGCAACCCGGTGCCGGGCGACGAGATCCTGGGGTTCGTGACCCGCGGGCGCGGCGTGTCGGTGCACCGGGCCGACTGCCCCAACGCCATCGAGCTCAAGAGGCAGCCCGAGCGCATCATCGACGTGTCGTGGGAGGGCACGCCCTCGGCGGCCACGTCGTTCCAGGTGGAGATCTACATCGAGGCGCTCGACCGCATGAACCTGCTGCTCGACGTGACGCGCACCCTGTCGGAGGTGGGGGCCAACGTGCTGTCGTGCACCACCACCACGCACCGCGACGGCATGGTGGAGATGCGCTTTCTGTTCCAGGTGTCGGCGCTGTCGGGCATCGAGCACGCCCTCAAGCGCCTGAGCGAGATAGACGGCGTGTTCGACGCGCGGCGCATGGTGCCGGGGCAGTCGATCGGGAAGAGGAAGTAGGACGCCATGGCGAGAACCTACGAGGTCCAAGGGCTCTGCGTTGACGTGAAGTACCTGGTGATGGGCCCCATCCAGAACAACGTGTACATCATCTCGGACGGGCGGGGCACGATGGTGGTCGACCCGTCGTGCGATGCCGAGCGCATCGTGGAGGCCCTTGACGGCGCGCGCCTCGACGCCATCGTCATCACGCACGCGCACTGGGACCACACCGACGGCGCCGCCGACCTGCGCGCGCTCACGGGCGCGCCGGTGATCGCGTCGGCGGTTGACGCGCCGTTCGTGGAGCAGCCGCGCGACGACACCGGCACCTCGCACACGGCGGTCCCGTGCGAGGTCGACCGCACCGTGGAGAACGGCGACGTGGTCGAGGTGGGCGGCATGAAGTGGAAGGTGATCTCCACGCCGGGGCACACCAAGGGCTCGATCTGCCTGTTCATGGTGCCGCAGTTCGGCAGCCACGCCGACGGGCTGCCCGTGCTCGTCTCGGGCGACACGCTGTTCGCCGGCACGGTGGGGCGCACCGACTTCGCGGGCGGGTCCCTGTCCGACATGGCGGCGAGCGTGAGGAAGCTCGCGAAGCTCCCCGACGACGTGGCGGTGCTGCCCGGGCACAACGACCTCACCACCATAGGGGCCGAGAGGCGCCGCACCTTCGCGCGCTTCGGCTGGGAGCCTGAGTAGTTCCGCCTGCCCTGGCGGGGCAGGCGGAATGCTCGACGCTGCGGCTTCTTGCGGCACCTGACCTAGCCCCTTGTGCAGGGCTCGGCGTGGGCGGAGCCCACTTGGCCCTGCGGCGGGGCTATCTCAGGCACCGCAAGAACCCTCGCTGACGTTACGAACGACAAGTGTGCTCTCCATTCTTGGCATCCTTCTTGGCGTCCGCTCTGATGGAACGTCCTTTTCGGTTGACTTTACCTAAACTTTACGAAACTGGCTCACCGTCTGCGTAAAACAGAGGTGTTTGTTTCTTTACAATGTTAAGTAACTGTTAAACTTCAGTTGCTTGCACGTAAAGTTGTTGCGTGAAGTCGAACCGTTGGAAGGACGCCTGTGACCATCGAGTGGACCCTTTTCCTTTCTGAACTCATGCAGAACCCGCTTCTTCTGGTGGTCACGCTGCTCAACATAGGCGTCATCGTGGTCAACGGGGCGACTGACGCCCCCAACGCCATCGCGACGGTGGTCTCCACGCGCGCCATGAAGCCCAAGCACGCCATCGTCATGGCTGCCATCTGCAACTTCTTCGGGCTGCTGCTCGTCTCGCTCGTGACGTCGGCCGTCGCCCACACCATCTTCTCCATGGTCGACTTCGGCGGCGACGCCCAGCAGTCGCTCATCGCGCTCATGGCCGCCATGGTGGCCATCATCGTGTGGGGCACGGTGGCCTGGTACTTCGGCATCCCCACCTCGCAGAGCCATTCGCTCATCGCGGGCCTCACCGGCGCGGCCATCGCGCTGCAGGGCAGCTTCGACGCCATTAACGGCGCCGAGTGGATCAAGGTCATCTACGGCATCCTGCTCTCCACTCTTCTCGGCTTCGGCCTGGGATGGCTGTTCTACCAGATCATCAGCCGCGCCTTCCGCAACGCGAACCGCAGGAGCGCCAACAAGTTCTTCCGCTGGGCTCAGATCGCGGCGGGAGCGGGCGTGGCGTTCATGCACGGCGCGCAGGACGGCCAGAAGTTCATGTCGATCTTCGTGCTGGCCATCTCGCTGGCGCTCGGCATGGGCACGAGCGCCGAGTCGATGGTGCTGCCGGTGTGGCTCATGGTGTTCTGCGCGTTGAACATGGGCCTCGGCACGGCGGTCGGCGGCGAGCGCATCATCAAGAGCGTCGGCGTCGACATGGTGAAGCTCGAGTCGTTCCAGGGCTTCGCGGCAAGCCTCTCCACGTGCGTGAGCCTCGTGCTCGCCACGTTCGGCGGCCTGCCGGTGTCCACCACGCACACCAACACCACGGCCATCATGGGCGTGGGCGCGGCGAAGAACCCCAAGGGCGTGAAGTGGAGCATCGCCATCGACATGGTGAAGACCTGGGTCCTGACCTTCCCCGGCTGCGGCATCCTGGGGTTCGCGTGCGCGAAGCTGTTCCTCTTCATCCTGTAGGGGTGTTAAGGCAAGTCGATTCTTCGATAGGAGACGAAGATGGCAAAGAAGCAGAAGTACGACTACTTCAAGGCGTATGAGAAGCTGACGGCGCTCGCCGTCGAGGAGTCCGACCTCCTGATCAAGGCGCTTGACGGCTATGCGGGCTCGGAGGACCTGAACGAGGTGATCCCCGCGGTCCACGAGCTCGAGCGCAAGGGCGACAGCATCAACCACGACGTGTTCTCGAGCGCCGCGACGGACTTCATGCCGCCGATCGACCGCGAGGACATCGTCGAGCTCGCGCACGCGCTCGACAACGTGCTCGACTACATCGAGGACGTCGTCACGCACATGTACATGTACGACATCCGCACCATGCCCGAGGACGCCCTGCGCTTCGCCGACCTCATCAAGAAGTCGTGCAAGGCGCTCGACCGCGCCATGGGCGAGTTCCACAACTTCAAGAAGTCGAAGAAGTTCAAGCAGCTCATCCTCGACATCAACGACTACGAGGAAGAGGCCGACGGCCTTTACAGCGCCGCCATGCGCCGCCTCCACACCGTGGAGAACGACGACGTCATGCACGTGCTCGTGTGGTCGCGCGTCTACGAGCGCATGGAGCGCTGCTGCGACGCCACCGAGCATGCCGCCGACATCGTGAGCACCATCCTGCTCAAGAACATGTAGGCGCGCCGCGGGCCCGTCTGCGCGGCGGGGCCCTCAGGCAAGCTCAGATATGCGAAGGGAAGGGGCGGCCCGCCGGGCCGCCCCTCGCTTGCTCTTGCGGCGCGGCGAGCGCGGCCGCGCCGCAGCCGCTTCGCGCAAGGGCGCCGCTACCGTGCGTCCTCCACGGCTATGATCCGGGCGTTCACGGGCTGGCCGGAGAAGTTGAGGTCGCGGGTGATCTTCCGCGCGCCCTCCAAGGTGAGGGCGGGGGCGTCGAAGGCGACGAGGTCGGCGAGCGCGCGGGTGCGGGCGCCCTCGAACAGCTCGACGAAGCTCGCGCGCGACTCCTCGCCCGTGAAGGGGTTCTCCCAGGCGGCGTGCTCGCGGTTGTCGAAGGCCGACGCGGTGAGCGCGCGGTTGCGGTGGCTCATGGCGCGGTAGAACGAGTGGGGGCGCACGAGCGTCTCCACGCGCCCGATCACGTTGTGCTTGAGCCCGCTCGGCGAGTAGAACAGCGCCTGCACGCTGCGGAACGCCCGCACGCTCGCCTTGAACGTGTCGGCGGGGATCACCAGGCCGTACACGTCGCGTGCCAGGTAGGCGTACATGGTCGAGACCACGTCGAGCACGTGCCGCGACGCCTTCAGCACCTCCTTCGAGGGGTTGAACGTGGCGATGGTGGCGTCGCGCCGCGTGGTGAGCACCAGCTCGTCGAGCTCGCTCTCGATGAGCGCGTGCACGTCGGAGCCGTGCTCGCGGCCAAGCCCCTCGACGCCGGCGTCGCAGAGGGCGTGCTGCCAGAAGAACACGAGGGGGTGCGTCGCCGAGTCGAGCTCGTAGTGGCACAGAAAGCCCAGCGCGTAGGCGCGGGCGCAGGAGCGGTCGGCCTCCGGCAGCGTGGCGACCGAGCGCTTGAGCGCGAGCAGGAGCTCGGCGGGCATCTGGTCGTGCATGATCGAGCCCAGGCGGTGAGCCGCCGCGAGGCGCGGGTTCACCACGGAGTAGAACAGCGGGTCGGGGCCCTGGTTCCCCAGAAGGAACGCCTCGGCCTCGTCGCGCGTGCCGCCGATGAACTCGAACAGCGTCGAGTAGATCTCGTGTCCGAAGGTGTCGTGCGTGATGATTGCGGGCATGGCGGCTCCCATCTGACCGTATCTTTACCTGCGTGCTGGGTCACATCATATACAATAGTCAGCGCATCAAATCAATTTCGTTCAATTTCCGCAAACGGAAGGGCACGGGGTCGCATGGGGCGCAAGAAGATGACGAGGCAGGAACGCAGCTGGGTGCTCTACGACGTGGGAAACTCGGGCTTCGTCATGCTCTCGACGGCGCTCATCCCCATCTACTTCGCCTCCCTCGCCGAGCCCGGCTCGTCGGTCGTGGTGGCCTGGGGCTATGCCGAGACGGTGGCCTCGCTCATCCTGGCTCTGCTCATGCCCGTGCTCGGCAGCTTGGCTGACCTGCGCGGCAACAAGAAGAAGTTCCTCGTGGGGTTCGTCGGCACGGGCGTGGTGGCGTGCGCCGCGCTCGGCGTGCCCACCCACGCGCTGGCGTTCTTGGTGCTCTACGTGATCTCGGCGGTCATGCTCAACGGCTCCATGGTGTTCTACGACGCGTTCTTGGTTGACGCCACCACCGAGGACCGCTTCGACGAGGTGTCGTCGCAGGGCTACGCGTGGGGCTACATCGGCTCGTGCATCCCGTTCATCGCGTGTCTGGCGGTGGTGCTCGGCGGGCCGAGCATCGGCATCGACATGATGCTCGGCATGAAGATCGCGTTTCTCATCACGGCGGCGTGGTGGCTGGCGTTCTCGGTGCCGATCATCCGCGACGTGCACCAGACGCACTACAAGGAGCGCGTGCCGAACCTGATGCGCGCGACGTTCTCGGGCCTTCTGGCCACGCTGCGCGACATCGCGCGCGACAAGCGCATCCTTCTGTTCATGCTGGCGTACTTCTTCTACATCGACGGCGTGCACACCATCATCAAGATGTCCACGAGCTACGGCACCGACCTGGGGATCGACTCGACGCAGCTCGTGCTGGCGCTCCTGATGACGCAGTTCGTGGCGTTCCCGTCGGCCATCGCCTACGGGCGCCTCTCGGCGCGCTTCGGCACGCGGCGCATGCTCATGATCGCCGTGTTCGCGTACTTCTGCATCACGCTGTTCGCGGCGTTCTTCCTGCGCAGCGCGGTGGAGTTCTGGATCCTGGCGGTGTGCGTGGGCCTGTTCCAGGGCGGCATCCAGGCGCTCTCGCGCAGCGAGTTCGGCAAGATCATCCCGAAGGAGCGCGCCAACGAGTACTACGGCTTCTTCGACATCCTGGGCAAGTACGCGGCCGTCATGGGAACCTTCCTCGTGAGCCTGTTCACCCAGCTCACCGGCAATCCCTCCATCGGCGTGCTGTCCGTGTCCGTGCTGTTCGTCGTGGGGCTGGCCTTCATGTGGAAGATGCCCGAGGACGACGCCCGCTAGCGGGCACGCGCGGGCGCGCGGGCGGCATGCGGGCGCGCTAGCGGGCGCGTTGCGGTGCGGCGCGGTCGCTGGCGGCATGCTGCCGGGCGCGGGGCATGGCGGGGCATGGCACGCGCGGCGCCCGCTAGCTTTCCGTGCTCGTGGGCTGGCCGATCGTGCATTTCGCTGGCAGAGGGCCTCGGCGCGCCTTCTTTTTGATATAGTGGAACGCTGCTGGGCTCATGCGCCCTTGCGCAGGCGCGCGCCTTCCCTTCGGTGCCTTCGCCTGCCCGTGTTCGGCGCGTGCCCGATGAGGACGCACAGGGAAGAAAACTGAGAGATAAACCATGTCTTTGATCGTTGCAAAGTTCGGCGGCACGTCGGTTGCCTCGCCCGAACGCATCAAGAACGTTGCAAAGCGCCTGGTGGGGATGAGGCAGCAGGGGCACAAGGTGGTCGCCGTGGTTTCGGCCATGGGCAAGACCACCGACGAGCTCATGGGGTTGGCCAGCGCCGTCACCTCCAACCCGCCGGCGCGCGAGCTCGACCGCCTGCTCTCCACGGGCGAGCAGGTGTCCATGACGCTTCTGGCCATGGCCATCGGCGAGCTGGGCTACAAGGCCATGAGCTTCACGGGCCGCCAGGCCGGCATCGAGACCGACGGCATCCACAACAAGGCGAAGATCGTCAAGGTGCACAACGAGCGCATCTTGGCGGCGCTCGACGACGGCGCCATCCCCGTGGTGGCGGGCTTCCAGGGCATCGACGCGAACGGCGACATCACCACGCTCGGCCGCGGCGGGTCCGACACCACGGCCGTGGCGGTGGCCTGGGGCATCAACGCGGACGTGTGCGAGATCTACTCCGACGTGGACGGCGTCTACACCACCGACCCGCGCGTGGCGCCGCGCGCGCGCAAGCTCGACCAGATTTCCTATGACGACATGCTCGAGCTCTCGAGCGCCGGCTCGGGCGTGCTGCAGAGCCGCGCCGTCGAGTTCGCCCGCAAGTGGAACGTCGTCATTCACTCGCGCTCCGCGTTTTCCGATGCGGAGGGCACGTACATCAAGGAGGACCCTGACATGGAGGAAGCCGTCATCACCGGCATCGCGCACGACACGTCCGAGGTGAAGGTGACCATCCGCCGCGTGCCCGACAACACGGGCGTCGCCGCGAAGGTGTTCTCGGCGCTGGCCGCGAACATGGTGAACACCGACATGATCATCCAGAACATCTCGCTTGACGGCTACACCGACATCTCGTTCACCTGCCCCGGCGCCGACCTGAAGCGCGCCAAGGAGACGCTCGACTGCATCATCGGCGAGATCGGCGCCACCGAGTACGTGGTGGACGAGGACATCGCGAAGGTGAGCCTCGTGGGCACGGGCATGAAGTCGTCGCCCGGCGTGGCGGCGCGCGCATTCACCACCATGGGCGAGAACCAGATCAACATCCTGGCCATCTCCACGTCCCCCATCCGACTGTCGATGGTGGTCGAGGCGTCGGAGGCCACGCGCGCCGTGCAGGTGCTGCACACCGCGTTCGAGCTGGACTCCGACAGCGTGTTCGAGGAGACGCAGCTCTCGGCGGAGGAGATCGCCGCGAAGATGAAGAAGGGGCGCTAAGCGCTCGCGCGCTGGCGCAACGGCAGAAGGCTCGGCGCTGCGAAGCTCCGAGGCACCTCGCCTTGCCGCTCCAAGCATTCGTCGCGTGCCAAGGTACGCGCGCTGGACTGCGGGCGTCGGGCGAGCTGCGGAGGGGAGCTCAGTCGCTCGGACAGTCCTGCTCGCGCGAAATGCCCGCCGGGCATTTCGGCTCGTGCGGAACTCGCTTGGTGAGCACCCCTCCGCAGCTCGCCTCGCGTCGGGGCTTCTTTTTTTGCATCGAAGGATGGATGACCGCGTTTTTCGCGGTTCTTTTTGCGTGCGAGCGCTTGCTGGGAGGCAGACGGCTGGGTTTTGCCGCCTGTCTGCCGATTTGACGCGCGGCTCGGGTTCGCGGCTGATAGATTTGAAACATGGCGTGCGGTTTGTGATCCGCCGGACTTGGATGAAGGAGACGGAAGATGGCTTGGACGAAAGAGATGCCGGCTCGGCCGGTGGTGGCGGTCGCGGGCGCGACGGGCGCGGTGGGACGCGAGTTTCTGAGGGTGCTGCACGACCTGGACTTCCCGGCCTCGGAGGTGCGCGCCTTGGCGAGCGCGCGCAGCGCGGGCAAGAAGCTCGCGTTCGACGGCTGCGGCGACGTGCCGGCGGGCGATCTGGTGGTGCAGGAGATGACCCCGGAGTCGTTTGAGGGCGTTGACATCGCGCTGTTCTCGGCGGGCTCCGACGTGTCGAAGGCGATGCGCGAGGCCGTGGTGGCCGCGGGCGCCGTGATGATCGACAACTCGAGCGCGTTCCGCATGGACGAGGACGTGCCGCTCGTGGTGCCCGAGGTGAACCCGGGCGACGTCAGCTGGCACTCGGGCGTGATCGCGAACCCCAACTGCTCCACCATCCAGATGGTGGCGGCCTTGAAGCCGCTCTACGACCTGAGCCGCATCACGCGCGTGGTGGTGTCCACCTACCAGGCCGCGTCGGGCGCGGGCGCGCCGGCCATGCGCGAGCTCTACGACCAGACGCGCGAGTTCCTCGACGGCACGCCTGAAGACGAGCTCACGGTGAAGGCGTTCCAGCACCGCATCGCGTTCAACTGCATTCCGCACATCGACAAGTTCCTCGAGGACGACTCCACCAAGGAAGAGTGGAAGATGGTGGCGGAGACGAAGAAGATCATGGGCGACGAGGACATCAAGGTGGCTGCCACCTGCGTGCGCGTGCCCGTGCTGCGCTGCCACGGCGAGTCCATCAACGTGGAGTTCGCCGACGAGGTGACGGTGGAGGCCGCGCGCGCCGCGCTCGAGGCGGCTCCCGGCATCACCGTGATGGACGACCCGGCGAGCAACGTCTATCCCATGCCGGGACTGCTCGCCGGCACCGACGGCGCGTACGTGGGCCGTCTGCGCCGCGACCCCTCGGTGGAGCACGGCCTGGCCTTCTGGAACGTGGCCGACCAGATCCGCAAGGGCGCGGCCCTCAACGCCGTGCAGATCGCCCAGCTGCTGCTGCCCCGGGCGTAAGCGCAGGCTGGCGGGCGCAGGTCGTCGGGTCCGACCGCCAGTTCCGGTCGCTCGGCCCGGCCGCCAAGACGGGCGCTGTCCCCAGGCGTCTCTTTCGCGCCCCGCGTGCCGGATGGCATGCGGGGCGCTTTGGTATCATGGTGCGCATGGATACTTCGAAGCCCAACCCAAGGAAAAAGCCCGGCAAGGTGCGCGTGGACGAGCTGCTCGTCGAGCGCGGCGTCTTCGCGAGCGCCGACGAGGCGCTGCGCGCGGTGATCGCGCGCGAGGTGCGCGTCGACGACGTGTACGTGACGAGCGCGGCCGTGCGCGTGCGACCCGACGCCGACGTGTTCGTGCGCGGACGCAGGCAGTTCGTGTCGCGCGGCGGGCGCAAGCTGCAGGGCGCGCTCGACGCGTTCTCGCAGGACGTGCGCGGGATGCGCTGCGTGGACATCGGCTCGTCGACCGGCGGGTTCACCGACTGCCTGCTGCAGGCGGGCGCGGCGAGCGTGGCGTGCGTGGACGTGAACTACGGGCAGCTCGCGTGGAAGCTGCGGCAGGACGCGCGCGTGAGCGTGTTCGAGCGCACGAACATCCGCGAGGCCGTGCCCGAGGCGCTCGGCGCCCCCTTCGACCTCATCGTGATCGACGTGAGCTTCATCGGGCTCGCCGCGCTGGCGGGCGCCTTCCCGCCGCTGTGCCGGGCGGGCTCGGTGTTCATCGGGCTGGTGAAGCCGCAGTTCGAGTCGCGCCATGAGGAGACCGACCGCGGCATCGTGCGCGACGAGGCGGTGCGCCTGCGCACGGTCCAGGAGGTGCGCGCGGCGCTCGAGGACGCGGGGTTTGACGTGACGGGCGTGGTGGAGTCGCCCATCTGCGGCGCGCAGGGCAACGTGGAGTACCTCGTGCGCGCCGTGTACCGCGGCTAGCGCGCGGCAGGGGAGAGGCGCTTGCCGGCGACGCCGGCAGGGCCGCCGCGGCCGCTCCCCTGCCGCGGCCGCTAGTTCTTCAGCGAGTTGAGGGGCGCGGGCATGCGGCCGCCGCGGTGGGCGAACACGGTGCCGGCGTTCTGGTTCACGGGCATCACCGGCGCGTAGCCCAGAAGGCCGCCGAAGTCGAGGCGGTCGCCCACCTGCTTGCCGATGGCGGGGATGATGCGCACGGCGGTGGTCTTGTTGTTGATCATGCCGATGGCGCACTCGTCGGCGATGATGCCGAAGATGGTCTCGACGGGGGTGTCGCCGGGGATGGCGATCATGTCGAGGCCCACCGAGCACACGCAGGTCATGGCCTCGAGCTTCTCCAAGCTGAGCGCGCCCGCCTCGGCGGCGCGGATCATGCCGGCGTCCTCGGACACGGGGATGAACGCGCCCGACAGGCCGCCGACGCTCGAGGACGCCATGACGCCGCCCTTCTTCACCGCGTCGTTGAGCATGGCGAGCGCCGCCGTGGTGCCCGGGCCGCCGCAGGTGCCCACGCCGATGGCCTCGAGGATCTCGGCCACCGAGTCGCCCTCGGCGGGGGTGGGGGCCAGGCTCAGGTCGAGGATGCCCTTCTGCACGCCCAGGCGGCGGCTCGCCTCGCGCGCCATGAGCTCGCCGGCGCGCGTGATCTTGAACGCGGTGGCCTTGATGGCCTCGGCCACGGTGGTGACGTCGGCCGAGCGCGGCAGGTCGGCGAGCACCGCGCGCACCACGCCCGGGCCCGACACGCCCACGTTCACCACCTCGTCCGCCTCGCCCGAGCCGTGGAAGGCGCCGGCCATGAAGGGGTTGTCCTCCACGGCGTTGCAGAACACCACGAGCTTGCCCGCGCCGATGCACTGCGCGTCGGCCGTGGCCTCGGCGGCCTTCTTGACGATGCCCGCCATCTTGAACGCGGCGTCCATGTTGATGCCGGCGCGTGTGGAGCCCACGTTCACGCTCGAGCACACGCGGTCGGTGGCGGCGAGCGCCGAGGGGATGGAGTCCATGAGCTTGTCGTCGGCGCGCGAGGCGCCCTTGTGCACGAGCGCGGAGAAGCCGCCCACGAAGTCGACGCCGACCTCCTTGCCCGCGCGGTCCATGGCCACGGCGATGGGCGTGAGGTCGGCGGCGGACACGGCGGCGCAGATCTCGGCGACGGGGGTCACCGAGATGCGCTTGTTCACGATGGGGATGCCGAACTCGCGCTCGAGCTGCTCGGCAGTGGACACGAGGCGCTCGGCGGCCGTGGTCATGCGGTCGTAGACCTTGGCGGCGAGGCGGTCGATGTCGGCGTCCACGCAGCTGCGCAGGTTGATGCCGAGCGTGATCGTGCGGATGTCGAGGTTCTGCTTGCTCACCATGGCAAGCGTCTCGGCGATTTCAGCAGGCGTGATCTGCATGGGCTCCGTCCTTCGGGTGCAAGGCGGGCTGCGTCGTGCGCCAGGCCGCCGTCTGTGGGTAAAGGTACGTCAAGTCAGGATAGCAAATTATGCGGCGATCAGGCGCGGCGGGGCTACCTATTGATCGGGAACTCATCGCCGATGGTCTGGTCTGTGAGGGCGTTCAGCTGTCCGAGGGGGTCCTCCTCCTGGCTCAGGAGGGTGTGCCGGGCGGCGAGCTCGGGGGTGTAGCTGCCCAAGGGGTAGATGCTGAAGCTGCCGTCCTCGTCAGTGTGGTTCACGAGCGGGGTCCACGCCGCGTTCTCCACGTACACGTCGCCGCTCTCCTTGTCCTTTACGAAGTCGCAGGTGAGCATGCCCTCCAGCTCGTTCTTCACGCGGGGGGTGCTGTGGTTTGACAGGAAGTTGCCCAGCGAGTACGCCACGAGCGCCTGATGCCCCGTCTCGCCCTCCACCCACTCGAGCGGGCCGATGACGTGCGGATGCGAGCCGAGCACCACGTCAACCTCGAGGTCGGCGAGCAGCTTGGCGAGGCGCTGCTGCTCGGCGTCAGCCTCGAGCACGTTCTCGGTTCCCCAGTGCATGGCCACCAGCACGACGTCAGCTGCCTCGTGCGCGGCGGCGACGTCGGCGCGGATGCGCTCCTCGTCGATGAAGTTCACCGCGTAGGCGGGCAGATCAGAAGGCTCGTAGCCGTTTACGCCATAGGTGTAGTCGAGCAGCGCGAACGTGATGCCCTCGCGCTCGACGGTCGCGAGCTGCGCGGCCTCCTCGGCGCTGGCGGCGGTGCCCGTGTACACCACGGGCTGGGCCCTCCACACGTCGAGCGCATGCTCGAGTGCGCCGTAGGTCCCCCAGTCGTAGGCGTGATTCGACGCGGAAGCCACCAGGTCGAATCCGGTTGCCACGACGGCGTCGGCCATGGCGTCGGGGGTGTTGAACGACGGCCAGCCGCGCGGGCCGATCTCGTCGCCGCCCAGATGCGTCTCTTGGCTCATGTAGGCGAGGTCGGCTGCCTCGACGAGGGGCTTGACGTTCGCGTAGATGGGCGCGAAGTCGTAAAGCCCGTCGCCCGCTTCGCCGGCGAGCGCGTCGGCGTAGGCGGCAATGCCGGCGTCGGGCAGGTTGTCGCCGACGGCTGCGAAGCTCACGCGCTGCTCGTCCGCCGCGGCTTCAGGCGTGGTGGCGGGGGCAGGGCCGAGCAGGGCGTTGGCAGCGCAGCTCCCGACGGAGAAGAGGAGCGCCGCCGCGGCGATGAGGGCGACGAGGATGACGAGCCCCCTGACGGGGAGCGCGCGCTGCGCCGCCTGCGCCCGAGGACGCGGGGAGGAGGCGCGCGCCGCGGGGCTGGGCTTGCGACGCGTGGGCTTGCTTCCCGAGGTTGCCATGGAGGTCCCTTCCGCAGGTTTCACTAGGGACATTGTAGGGCATTTCGCAGTTGACGGAGAAGACACGCGCGTCAGCGGGGTCCTTTACTCAGCTGGGCTTTGGGTTAAAATGGGCACGGCACCAGGCTCTTCAGACACTTGGCTCGAGCATCTGGCGGCTGACGGTTGGCCGGCCCCGATCGCCGGCCTACCCTGCCTGGCCGCCGGCACCGCGCCTGCGCCGGGTCGTCGGCGCGCGTCCCGCCTTCCGCACCCCGACCCCTAAGGAGACTTTCGCCATGGCCGTTGACATGGGCAGGCACTTCAGCATGCCCCAGCTTCTGAGGTATGCCGCGCCGTCCATCGCGATGATGATCTTCACGTCCGTCTACGGCATCGTGGACGGGCTGTTCGTGTCGAACTTCGCCGGCAAGACCGCGCTCGCCGCCGTGAACTGGGCGATGCCCATCCTCATGATGCTGAGCTCGGTGGGGTTCATGATCGGCGCGGGCGGCAGCGCCATCGTGGCGAAGACGCGCGGCGAGCGCGACGACGAGCGCGCGAACCGCTACTTCTCGCTGCTGGTGTACGCGACGCTCGCCATCGGCGTAGCGCTCGCCGTGGCCGGCGCCTTCGTCCTGCGTCCGCTGTACCAGCTCATGGGCGCGAGCGGCGAGATGCTCGATCTCGCCGTGGTCTACGGCCTCATCGCGCTGCTGTCGCTCCCGTTCTTCATGCTGCAGTACGTGTTCCAGAGCTTCTTCGTGGTGGCGGGCAAGCCCCAGCTGGGCTTCTGCGTGGTGGTTGCGGCCGGCGTCGCGAACATGGCGCTCGACGCGCTGTTCGTCGGCGTGCTCGGCTGGGGCGTGGCCGGCGCCTCCCTCGCCACGTCGATCGGCGAGTTCATCGGCGGCGGCGTGCCGCTTCTCTACTTCGCGCGCAAGAACGCGAGCTTCCTGCGCCTGGGGCGCACGCGCTTCGAGGGCCGCGTGCTGGCGCGCGCCTGCGTGAACGGGTCGTCCGAGATGGTGAGCAACATCGCCATGTCGCTGGTGGCCATGCTGTACAACTTCCAGCTGCTGCGCCTGATCGGCGAGGACGGCGTGGCGGCCTACGGCGTGATCATGTACGTGGCCATGGTGTTCGGCGCGATGTTCATGGGGTACGCGATGGGGACCTCGCCGCTCATGAGCTTCCAGCTCGGCGCGCGCAACCACGTTGAGATGCGCAGCCTGTTCAGGAAGAGCATGGCGTTCGTGGCGGCGGGCGGCGTGTGCATGTTCGCGCTGGCGCAGGCGAGCGCGGGCGTGCTGGCGCAGGTGTTCGTGGGGTACGACCCCGAGCTCTGCGCGCTCACGGAGCGCGCGTTTCGCATCTACGCGCTGACGTACCTGCTCATGGGCTTCTGCGTGTACGGCTCGGCGCTGTTCACCGCCCTCAACAACGGCCTGGTGTCGGCGGCCATCTCGTTTCTGCGCACGTTGGTGTTCGAGGTCGCCGCCGTGCTCCTGCTGCCGCTTGTGCTCGGCCCGCAGGGCATCTGGTTCGCCACGCCCGCAGCCGAGCTGGTGGCGCTCGTGGTCACCCTCGCGTTCATGCTCGGCCTCGGCGACGTCTACGGCTTCATGAAGCCCCGCCCGGGGAAGGCGCGCAGGAAGAGGCGCCGCCCGCGGGCGTAGGGGGCGCTCCCTCTGCCAGACCCCGCCCGCTGACGTGAGGGCGCTCCCTCTGCCAGACCCCGCCCGCTGGCGTAGGGGCGCTCCCTCCGCTAAGCGCCGCTCGCTGGCGTAGGGGCGCGCCGGCGTGCAATTCTCAGCGCCCATTTTGGCAGAAATCTTCAGATATTTGTCTTTTCGCAGCGAGATGAGCGCTCTTCTGGTCTGTCGAAGAATATGCGACCTGCGGTTTTGCTGGTGGAAGCGGGGCAGTCTACGAGAAAAGAGCCCCTCGCTGCCTTCCGAGCGACAAATATCTGTAAATTTCTGCCAAAACGCCGCTGTTTTTCTGCACGGGGGCGCCGCAAGGGCTGACGGGCAGCTTCGTTCTCGCTATAATGAACAGCGTGTTGATTATTGGCCTTGACGTCGAAGAGGGGGATTGCATGACCGAAGAGGGGACCGCATGACGTCCGACGGTTGCACCGACCGCCGCATCGCGCGCTCGCGCCGCGCGCTGCGCGCCGCGCTCATCGCGCTCACCGAGGAGCGCGGGCTCGACGGCTTCACGGTGAACGACCTGTGCGCCCGCGCCGACCTCAACCGCGGCACGTTCTACAACCACTTCCGCGACAAGGACGACCTGCTCGCTCAGCTCGAGGACGAGGTCATGGGCGACCTGCGCCAGTTCCGCGGCGAGATGTCCAAGCTCACGCTGCTCGATCTGGCGAAGCTCAAGGTGGCGCGCGAGCCGCTGCCGCTGCTCGTGGAGCTGTTCGACCACCTGCGCGAGCAGGGCGACTTCCTGTGCGCGATGCTCGGCCCGCGCGGCGACGCGCGCTTCGGCCAGCGCCTGCGCGACACGCTGTGCACCGACATCATCCTGGGGCTTCTGCACGAGCGCTACCGCAGCGACCCCGAGCCGTTCGTCGGCTACTACGTGGCGTTCTACGCGTCGGCGTACCTGGGCGTCATCACGCGGTGGCTGGAGCGCGGCATGCAGGAGAGCTCTGAGGACATGGCGCGCATCGTGATGCGCCTCCTGTTCATAAAGCCCGGCGAATCGATCAAGCTCTAAGGTGAGGACCATGTTCGACAAGACTAACGACAAATCCGAGAAAGCCAAGGGAACCATGAGAAAGACCGCGAGAGGCACCCGCGCCGCGCGCAAGTCCGCCAAGCGCGAGGAGAGGAAGTACGTCCAGATCATCACCGACGCCACCGAGGACGCGGCCACCCTGCGCGTGACGCGCGTGGAGGAGGCCGAGGCTGCGGCCGAGGCTGCCGCCGAGCGCGAGGCGGTGCTCGCGGCGGCCGACGGGCTCCTGCGCCTCGGCATCGACGTGGGGTCGACCACGGTGAAGCTCGCCGTGCTTGACGCGCTCGGCGAGGTGAAGTGGGCGGTGTACCGCCGCCACCACGCCGACGTGCGCGCCACCATCATCGAGGTGCTGCGCGAGGCCGCCGCCCAGTTCCCCACCGAGCGCATGACCATCGCCATCACGGGCTCGGGCGGCCTGCTCCTGTCCCAGTGGCTCGGCATCACGTTCGTGCAGGAGGTCATCGCGTCCAAGACGGCCGTGGAGACGTTCATCCCCGCCACCGACGTGGCCATCGAGCTCGGCGGCGAGGACGCCAAGATCATCTACTTCGACAACGGCATCGAGCAGCGCATGAACGGCACGTGCGCGGGCGGCACGGGCGCGTTCATCGACCAGATGGCCGCGCTCCTGAACACCGACGCAGGCGGCCTGAACGAGCTGGCGAAGAGCCACGCCACCATCTACCCCATCGCGAGCCGCTGCGGCGTGTTCGCCAAGACCGACGTGCAGCCGCTTCTGAACGAGGGCGCGAAGAAGGAGGACATCGCGGCCTCCATCTTCCAGTCGGTGGTCACGCAGACCATCTCGGGCCTGGCGTGCGGGCGCCCCATCCGCGGCAACGTGGCCTTCCTCGGCGGCCCCTTGCAGTACCTGCCCGAGCTGCGCCGCCGCTTCTACGAGACGCTCGACCTTGAGGGCGACGCCATCATCGTGCCCGAGAACGCGCACCTGTTCGTCGCGAGCGGCTGCGCCATCGCGGGCGCCGCGGAGGGCGCCGCGCCCGAGCACCTCTCCGACGTGCTCGTGCGCCTGGAGAACCTCGGCGACATGCAGGGGAGCGAGGTAGTGCGCCTGGCGCCGCTGTTCGCCGACGACGCGGACTATGCCGAGTTCAAGGCGCGCCACGACACCGAGCGCGTGCGCCGCGCGCCGCTCGAGGACTACCGCGGCGTGGCCTTCTTGGGCATCGACGCGGGCTCGACCACGTTCAAGGCCGCGCTCATCGGCGAGGACGGCGCGCTTCTGTGGTCGACGTACGCCTCCAACAAGGGCGACGTGCTCGGGTGCGCGAAGGCGGCGCTCGCCGAGCTCTACCGCGCGCTGCCGTGCGACGAGGCCGCGGGCGACCCGCTCGTGCGCATCGGGCACGCCACGGTGACGGGCTACGGCGAGGGGCTGCTGCTCGAGGCGCTGCGCGTGGACTCCGGCGAGATCGAGACGGTGGCGCACCTGCGCGGCGCGCAGGAGATGCTGCCCGGCGTGGAGTTCATCCTCGACATCGGCGGGCAGGACATGAAGTGCCTGCGCGTGAAGGACGGCGTGATCGACCACATCATGCTCAACGAGGCGTGCTCGTCGGGCTGCGGCAGCTTCATCGAGAGCTTCGCCACCGGCCTCAACCTCGACGTGGCCGAGTTCGCGAAGACCGCCGTCCAGGCCGAGCGCCCCGTCGACTTGGGCAGCCGCTGCACCGTGTTCATGAACTCGCGCGTGAAGCAGGCGCAGAAGGAAGGCGCCACGGTGGGCGACATCGCCGCGGGCCTGGCCATCTCGGTCATCAAGAACGCGCTGTTCAAGGTCATCAAGATCCGCGACCCGCATGACGTGGGCACGAAGGTCATCGTGCAGGGCGGCACCTTCCTGAACGACGCCGTGCTGCGGGCCTTCGAGCAGCTCTCCGAGGTGAACGCCGTGCGCCCCGACATCGCCGGCAACATGGGCGCGTTCGGCGCCGCGCTCCTGGCGCGCGACCGCTACCGCACGCAGCTGCGCGCCGCGGGCGCTTCGGGGGCGGGCGCGGTAGATGTCTTGCAGGAGCTTGGCTCGGCGGGCGAGGGGCTCGGCGGTGCTCACCAAGTGAGTTCCGCACGAGCCGAAAGCGCCGCCGGCGCTTTCGAGCGAGCAGGACTGTCCGAGCGACTGAGCTCTGCCGAGCCCCTCGCGGGTACGGACGCGGACGCGGACGCAGCTGCCCCCGCAGGCGCAGACGAGCCCCTCGCGGGCGCGGACGGGGCCGACAACGCCCCCGTCACGGCATCCCCCACCTCCTCGCTGCTCTCGCTCGAGGACATCGAGGCGCTCGCCCCGACGCACCGCACGGTGCGCTGCAAGGGCTGCTCGAACAGCTGCCTGCTCACGGTGAACGACTTCGGCCGCGACGAGGAGACGGGCAAGCACCGCCGCTTCATCACGGGCAACCGCTGCGAGAAGGGCGAGAGCCTCGGCGTGGGCGCGGCGAAGTCGGACGTGCCGAACCTCTTCGAGTACAAGAGCCGCCGCTTGTTCGACCACTACACGCCGCTTGCCGCCGACGAGGCGCGCCGCGGCACGGTGGGCATCCCGCGCGCGCTCAACATGTACGAGAACTACCCCTTCTGGTTCACGTTCTTCACGAACCTGGGCTACCGCGTGATCCTGTCGGACCCGTCCACGAAGAAGACCTACGAGGCCGGCATCGAGTCCATGCCGAGCGAGAGCGTGTGCTACCCGGCGAAGCTCTCCCACGGCCACATCATGAACCTGCTCGACAAGCACCCGGACTTCATCTGGATGCCGTGCTCGAAGTGGGAGCGCCAGGAGGATGACACGGCGGGCAACCACTTCAACTGCCCCATCGTGGCGAGCTACCCCGAGGCGCTGCGCCTGAACATCGACGAGCTGCGCGTGTCCGACACCAAGTTCGTGAGCCCGTGGCTGCCCTACGACAACAAGGAGCACCTGAAGAAGCGCCTGTTCGTGGAGCTCTCGCAGAACTTCGCCGAGGAGGCGGGCGTCGCGCGCGTGCCGCTCACGCAGGCCGAGGTGGACGCGGCGGTGGACGCCGCGTGGGCCGAGGACGAGGCGTTCAAGCGCGACATACGCACGAAGGGCACCGAGACGCTCGCGTGGATGGAGGAGACGGGCACGCACGGCATCGTGCTGGCGGGCCGCCCGTACCACCAGGATCCCGAGATCAACCACGCCATCCCCGAGCTTCTGACGAGCTTCGGCCTGGCCGTGCTCACGGAGGACTCGATCGCCCATCTGGGGCAGCTCGAGCGCCCCATCCGCGTGGTCGACCAGTGGATGTACCACACGCGCCTGTACGCGGCGGCGAAGGTGGCCACGCAGCGGCGTGACCTGGACCTCATCCAGCTGAACTCCTTCGGCTGCGGGCTTGACGCGCTCACCACCGACCAGGTGCAGGAGGTGCTCGAGGCGGCGGGCAAGGTGTACACCGTGCTCAAGATCGACGAGGTGTCGAACCTCGGCGCGGCGCGCATCCGCGTGCGCAGCCTGCTCGCGGCGCTCAAGGACCAGGCCGACCGCGAGGCCGAGGCGGCCTCGGACGCGGCGGCCGAGGGACGCGCGTGCCCGGCGGCGTCCATCAACCTCGACGACATCGACAAGCTCGTGCCCGAGAGCTTCACCGAGAAGGCCGACGGCGTGGTGCGCGCCGCCCAGGTGGAGCAGCGCGAGGGCGAGTCCACCGAGTTCGCGCGCCCGCAGTTCACCGCCGAGATGAAGGAGGCGGGCTACACCATCCTGGCCCCGCAGATGGCGCCGTACCACTTCGAGCTCCTGGTGCCCATCTTCGGGCGCTTCGGCTACAACGTGAAGCTTCTGCCGAGCGTTGACCACGGCGCGGTGGACGCGGGCCTCAAGTACGTGAACAACGACATCTGCTACCCGTCCATCCTGGTCACGGGCCAGATCATGGAAGCGGTCATGAGCGGCGAGTACGACACCGACAAGCTGGCCGTGCTCATCACGCAGACCGGCGGCGGCTGCCGCGCCACCAACTACATCGCGCTCATCCGCAAGGCGCTCAAGAGCGTGGGGCTCGGGCACATACCGGTCATCGCGCTGTCGTTCAAGGACCTCGGCGAGGTGAACCCGGGCTTCAACATCACGCCGAAGATGCTGCTGCAGGCGGTGTACGCGCTGTGCTACGGCGACCTCCTGATGCAGTGCCTCTACCGCACGCGCCCCTACGAGGTGGAGCCGGGCAGCGCCGAGCGCCTGTTCGACCACTGGATGGCTGCCTGCAAGGCGCAGCTTGCCGAGGGCGTCACGCGCGGCGGGTTCAAGCGCACGGTGGGCGCCATCGTGGAGGACTTCGACACGCTGCCGCTTGCCGGCGAGGGCACCAAGCCGCGCGTGGGCGTGGTGGGCGAGATCCTCGTGAAGTTCCATCCCACGGCGAACAACCAGATCGTCGACGTGATCGAGCGCGAGGGCTGCGAGGCCGTGGTGCCGGGGCTCATCGAGTTCTTCCTGTTCGGCATCGCGGGCGCCATCTTCCAGAAGGACCCGCTCGGCCGCTCGTCGAAGGGCGCGGTGGGAAGCCGCGTGGCGCTCGAGGCCATCGCGAAGTTCCGCAAGCCCGTGACCGACGCCCTCAAGCGCTCGCAGCGCTTCGAGCCGGCGGCCGACATCTACGAGCTGGCCGAGTACGCGAGCCAGATCCTGTCGCTGTGCAACTCGATGGGCGAGGGGTGGCTGCTCACCGCCGAGATGGTGGAGCTCGTGCGCAACGGGTGCCCCAACGTGGTGTGCACGCAGCCGTTCGCCTGCCTGCCGAACCACGTGGTGGGCAAGGCGGTCATCAAGGAGCTGCGCCGCCAGTACCCCGAGAGCAACATCGTGGCCGTGGACTACGACCCGGGCGCCTCGGAGGTGAACCAGCTCAACCGCATCAAGCTCATGATCGCGGTGGCGAAGGCGAACCTGGCGGCGAAGGAGAAGGAGGCCCGCACCTCGCGCGACGCCCACCGCGACGCCCCCGCCCAGCCCACGCGCGAGCGCGAGAGCGACAGCGTGAGCTACGTGGAGATCAAGGCGTAGGGCCGTGGCGGCTGACGTGGGCGAGAGGGGCGCGGGCCGGGCCGCGGCTGGCGCGGGCGCGCCGCAGGCGACTGGCGGGTCGTGCGCGGGCGAGGAGCGGGCCGCG
>NZ_JAAKEE010000019.1:0-47491 GCF_011038995.1 Adlercreutzia sp. ZJ242 | reverse complement strand
GCTTTGGCGGAGGGCCCATGCGGGCTCTCCGCTTCATCCGGTATTAGCCGCCGTTTCCGGCGGTTGTCCCGGCGCGGGGGGCAGGTTGGTCACGTGTTACTCACCCGTTCGCCACTGTATGCCCAACCGAAGTTGGCTTAACCGTTCGACTTGCATGTGTTAGGCACGCCGCCAGCGTTCATCCTGAGCCAGGATCAAACTCTCCGTTCGGAGGCGGGGCGCTCACGCGCCCCGCGTTTGATCGCTTAAAAGCTTTAAAGTTGCCAATCACGTGGATTGACGAGGTAAAGAATGTCCGTCTGACATATCACACTCTGAATTCGAGTTCCATGTCCTCAGTATCCGGTTCTCAAGGTCCCGCGGCAGGCCGCCCCGCGGCCTCCCCGCCCGCGCCTCTCGCGAGACGCGCAAGGAGATACTCTACCAGCCCGCCGACCCGATGTCAAGGGTTTTCTTCGAGAATCTTCCGAATCCTCCCCCGCGCCGGGCGGCGCGCCCTGCCTCTCCGAAAGGCAGCTCGTCTATACTACCTCCCCCGCCGCCGATTGCAAGCGATCCGGCGCGTCTCCACAGCTTGGACACAACTCCAGGAGGGAAGGGAGGGAAGGAAGGGAGGGAAGGGAGGGAGGACGGACGTGCGCGGGGAGCGACGACGGATCTGAGGCCGAAGGGCGCCCGCACCGTCCTGGGCGTGCGGGCTGTGCCCGGGATGGCGTCGAAGAGGCAGGACGAGAGGTCCGCTCGGAGCGACACGGGGCAGATGCGAAAAGGGCAGGCAGGCGAAGGCTGGAGTCAGGTAGGCGAGATCAGGGGCGAAATCTGTTTTGCGCGATAGGAATTCGCAAACAGCACAGGATGCGCTGCGAACTTGAGCGTATATACTCGAATCGAGCGCTGATCCTTGCAGCAACGCGTGGCAACATGCGGCAACATGCAGCAACGCTGTCTGTTCGCAAACTGCTCTATATAAGGTAGCGCCTGTCGTAAACGCATTGAGGACGTCCGTCGAAGAGGTACCCATGAACGCATCCCCCACACCCGCCATCCGCCTGCCCGACTTCGCCATGACGCTTGTCGACGCGCTTGAGGCAGAGGGGCATGAGGCGTGGTGCGTGGGCGGGTACGTGCGCGACGCGCTGCTCGGGCGCCCTTGCAACGACGTCGACATCGCCACCGACGCGCTTTGGCCCGAGGTGAGGCGCATCTGCGCTGCGCGGGGCCTGCGCGTCTACGAAACGGGCACGAAGCACGGCACCGTGACGGTGGTGGTCCCCTCCGCCACGGGCGCAAGCGAAGGCCGCGCAGGTAACGCCCGTGGCCTGATCAGCGCTGACGGCCACAGCTCGCCCGACGAGGGCGCCGCGCGCAACGCGTCCGTCGCGGGCGAGCCCCGCAATCCGCCCGACACATGCCGCGAGGCAGGGCATGCCGTCGAGGTCACCACCTTCCGCTGCGACGGCTCCTACCTCGACGCGCGGCACCCGCAGCAGGTGCGGTTCGTCTCGACCATCGAGGAGGACCTCGCACGCCGCGACTTCACCATGAACGCGCTCGCCTATCATCCCCAGCGCGGGCTCGTCGACCCCTTCGGCGGCATCGATGACTTGCGGGCGGGGATCATCCGTGTGGTCGGCGAAGCTGAGAAGCGCTTCGCAGAAGACGCCCTGCGCACGCTGCGCGCCTGCCGGTTCTGCTCCCAGCTGGGCTTTCGCATCGACGAGGGCACCTACCGGGCCATGCTCTCGCACAAGAGCCTGCTGGCGAAGGTGTCAACCGAGCGGATCACCCACGAGCTCGACGCGCTGCTGCTCGGCGCGCACGTCCACGACGCGCTCATGGGCACCGTCGACGTGCTCTCGTTCGCGTTGCCCGAGCTCGCCGCCATGAAGGGCTGTGCGCAGATGACGAAGTACCACGTCTACGATGTCCTCGAGCACACGGCCTACGCCGTCCAGAACATGCCGCCCACCCGCCTCGGCCGCTGGGCGGCGCTCTGCCATGACATGGGAAAGCCCGCGGCGGCGTTCTTCGACGAGAGCGGCGTGGAGCATTTCTACGGGCACGCGAAGGTGAGCGAAGCGCTCGCGGGCGCGCTCATGGACCGCATGCTCATGGGCGGCGCCTTCAAACACCAGGTCATGATGCTCGTGCGCCACCACGATGACGAGATCAGGCTCGACAACCGCGCCATTCGTCGCATGCTCATGCGCCTCGACGGCGACCCCGCGCTGTTCCGCACGCTGTGCGACCTCAAGCGCGCCGACGCGCTCGCGCAGGCGCCGGCGTTCGGCAGAGGGCGCGCCGGCGAGATCGAGGAGCTGCGGCGCATGCTCGACGCGCTGCTGGAGGCCGAGGGGGTGCCCTCGACGCGAAACCTCGCGTTGAGCGGGCGCGACGTCATGGAGCTCGGCGTGGAGCAAGGGCCTGACGTGGGCAGGATCCTCGCCGCGCTGCTGGAGGCCGTAGTGGACGAGCAGGTCGAGAATGCGCGCGAGCCCCTGCTCGAGCTCGCGCGCACGATGATCTGAAAGAGTTTGGGCGCCCCTCCCTTTCGCCGCCTTCAGCTACCTCGCGCCCGCGCGCCTTCCCTTCGCTGCCGGCCACCCCGGCGCATTCGCGCGCGGCGCCCGCGAGACCCTCCCTTCGGCTACTTCAAGCCGGTTGAGTCGGCGTCGAGGGACTCGCCGAGGTACTCGGTAAACGGGTTCGGGCCCACGTCCTCGAGCTCGGAGACATGCCAGCACTCCGTGGCGGGCATGCCCTCCACGGAGTCGGCGACGAACACCGGGTCCTTGCCCGCGTTGCGCTGCGCGGTGTAGTCGTCGAGAGCGCGCAGGGCCCACTTGCCCAAAAACAAGATGGTGACCAGGTTGATGATGGCCATGAAGCCCATGAATATGTCAGCCAGGTTCCACGCCAGGTCGAAGCTGTTCAGGCAGCCGTAGAAGATGACCACGAGGCACAGCACGCGAAACACGGTCAGCACGGCCTTGTTGCCGCCGAAGATGAAGCGCAGGTTGCTCTCGGCGTAGAAGTAGTTGCCGATGAGGCTCGAGAACGCGAACGCGAAGATGGCGAACGTGACGAAGTGTATGCCGCCCACGCCCACCGCGTTGTCGACGGCCATCTGCACGAGCGGCATGCCGTTGAGCGAGGTTGCCGCCTCGGGGTTCTGCACGTAGAAGATGAGCACCATCATGGCCGAGCACGTGCAGATGAGCAGCGTGTCGATGTAGACCGACAGGCTCTGCACGAGGCCCTGCTTCACCGGGTGGGACACGCTTGCCGTGGCGGCGGCGTTCGGCGCCGAGCCCATGCCGGCCTCGTTCGAGAACAGGCCGCGCTTGATGCCGAGCATGACCACGCTGCCCGCGAACCCGCCGAAGATCGACTGGAAGTCGAACGCCGAGGCGAAGATGAGCGCGAACACCGCGGGAATCTCGCCAATGTTGGAGAACGTGGTCCACACGGCCAGCGCGATGTAGGCGAACGCCATGATCGGCACGATGATCGACGTGATGATGCTGATGCGCTTCGCGCCGCCGAAGATGACGAACGCCGTCATCACCGCGAGCACGATGCCGAGCGCGATGGCCGTGCCGTTGGTGGCGTAGTCGGGCACGTAGTACTCGAGCGCCGAGGCCATGTTGAACGACTGCAGCCCGTTGAAGCCGAACGCGAAGCACAGGATGAGCGCGATGGCGAACACGATGCCGAGCCAGCGCTTGCCGAGCGCCTGCTGGATGTAGTAGGCCGGGCCGCCGCGGAACTCGCCGTCGCCCGCGCGCACCTTCCAGATCTGCGCCAGCGTGGACTCGACGAACGCGGAGGCCGCGCCGATGATGGACATGAGCCACATCCAGAACACCGCGCCCGGGCCGCCCGTGGCGATGGCGGTGGCGATGCCCGCGATGTTGCCCGTGCCCACGCGGCTGGCCGTCGACACCATGAGCGCCTGGAACGACGAGATCGACTTCCCGCCTTCCACGTGCTTCTTCTCGAGCAGCTGCGTGAACATGTCCTTGATGTAGCGGATCTGCACGAACTTGGTCTTGAAGCTGAACCAAACTCCCACGGCCACCAGCAGGATCACCAGGATGTAGGTGTACATGAAGCCGTCAATCTCACCGGTGACGTTGACGAGCATCGCGTTCATGGCGTCGAAGTCCATAAGCCCTCCTTCTAAGCGCGACAAAGCTGCGGGCGAAGCGCCTGCGCGCATCCCCTTGGCGCGCAGGCTCGCTCGCCCGCTGATTCTACCATCGCGTCGCGCAGCGTGGGCTGGGAAGTCAGAGCGAGCGCAGGTAGCGCCACTTTTCGTCACGCCCCTGTTCCACGCTGGCAACCTCCTCGTCGGAAAGGGCGCGGAAGCGGCCTTGGCGGCGCAGGTACGCCTCGACGCTCGTGAACTCCTTCGGGTCGCGGTTGAGCGTGAACTTGCCGCCGGGCACGCCGCTCACCTGCGGGCCCTCGTACTCCGCGAGGTACCACAGGCCGCAGTCCACCACTTCCTTCGCGATCTCGACGGTCTCGTCGACGCCGCAGCCCCAGCCGGTGGGGCACGGCGCGATCACGTGGAGGTACTTGGCGCCGCGGATGGACGCCGCCTTCTGCACCTTGCCCATGAAGTCGGACAGATACCCGATGGACGCCGTGGCGGCATAGGGAATGCCGTGGGCGGCCACGATCTCGAACAGGCTCTTCTTCTGCGTGAGGCAGCCGTGCGCGTTCTTCCCCGCAGGCGTGGTGGTGGTCTTGGCGCCGAACGGCGTGAGCGACGACTTCTGGATGCCCGTGTTCATGTAGGCTTCGTTGTCATAGCAGATGTAGAGGATGTCGTCGTTGCGGTCGATGGCGCCCGAGAGCGCCTGGAGGCCGATGTCGGCTGTGCCGCCGTCTCCCGCGAATCCGACCACCGTGCAATCCTCGGGCTTCTCGCCCTGCACGCGCAGGCCGGCCTCGATGCCGGAGAGGACCGCCGCCGTGGCCGCGAAGGGCGTGATGATGGCGTTGTTCGCGAAGCAGAGCTGCGGGAAGTTGAATCCCACGGCGCTCATGCACCCGGCGGGCAGCGCGCAGATCGCGTGGGGGCCGAGCACCTTGAGGGCGGCGCGGACGGCGAGCGAGCCGCCGCAGCCGGCGCAGGCCTTGTGGCCGAAGAAGAGCTCGTCGTCGGTGATGGTGCGTGCGTTGACCTTGGCCGCCATGGCTACCGCCTCCCTTCCGCGTCGTTGGCTTCTGCTGGCGCGGGGTTCGCTGAGACGGGCTGCGCGGCGCGCGGCGACGCGGCGGATTGGGCGGCGCGCGGCGACGCGGCGGGTTGAGCGCTGCGCGGCGCCGTCTCGCCGAGGCCTGCGTCGTTGACGCCGAGGAACACCACACGCGATGTTTCACGTGAAACATTTTCGAGCGTAGCAAAGACCCGCTCCATCTGATCGAGCGAGATGTCGTCGCCGCCGAGGCCGCCGATGAAGTTGAGCGTGGGAACCGACAGGGCCGCCTGCTGCAACGCGGAGTTCACGTTGGTGAATACCGTGCCCTCGGCGCCGAACGAGATGTCCTTCTCCAACACGCCGACCGCCTTCGCACCCGCGAGCGCACGGGCGAGCTCACGCGCCGGGAACGGGCGCATGTAGCGGATGCGCACGAGGCCGACGCGCTGACCTGCGGCGCGGCGCTCGTCAACGCACGCGCGGGCGAGGCCGGCTATGGAGCCGAGCGTGACGAGCACCACGTCGGCGTCTTCGGTGCGATAGGCTTCGATGAGGCCGGGGTAGCGGCGGCCGAACACGTCGGCGAAGCGCTGCTCGACCTCCGCGATCACCTCGACGGCGCCGAGCATCGCCCGATGCGCCTCGTACTTGAAGTAGCGGTTGAACTCAGGTCCCGCTGAGTAGCCCATGTTCACCGGATGCTCGAAGTCGAAGCGGTTGCTCGTCTGATAGGGCGGGAGGAACGCGTCGGCCTGATCAGGCTCGGGCACGTCAACGTTCTCGTAGGTGTGCGTGAGCGCGAAGCCGTCGAGATTGACCATGAAGGGCGTGCTCACGCGCGGGTCCTCCGCGATGGCGTAGGCCATGAGGGCCAGGTCGAGCGCCTCCTGGTTGTCTTGCGCGTACACCTGGATCCAGCCGTGGTCGAGCAGCGCCAGCGAGTCGCGCTGATCGCCGTAGATGTTCCACGGCAGCGCCGTGGCGCGGTTGGCGTTCATCATGACGATGGGGAAGCGTCCGCCCGCGGCGTAGGTGAGGACCTCGGCCATGTAGAGCAGGCCCTGGCTCGACGTCGCCGTGAACGTGCGCGCGCCGGTAGCGGAGGCTCCCATGGCGGCGGAGAGCGCCGAGTGCTCGGACTCGACGTGGATGTACTCGGCTTCGAGCTGGCCAGACTCGACCATCTCGGAAAGCCGCTCGACCACGACGGTCTGCGGCGTGATGGGGTAGGCCGAGATGACCTGAGGACGCGCGAGGCGCACGCCTTCGGCCAGGGCCTCGTCGCCGGAGAGGAAGCGCTTCATCGGACGTCCGCCTCGCTTTCGGGGATCATGCGGATGGCGCCGAACTTGCATGCCTTCGCGCACACGCCGCATCCTTTGCAGAAGTCGTAGTCAACGGCGACGGGAGCGAAGGCTCCTTGCGCGTTGCGGCTGTCCTCATCCCGCGCCGCCGCGGAGGCCGCCTTGTAGATCGTGCCGTCAGGGCAGTAGAGGTAGCACTGCAGACAGCCCGTGCACGCCTCGGCGTTGATGACGGGGCGCTCGTTGCGCCAGCCCGCGTTCTTCGCCACCAGATGCCCTGCGGGATAGCACGTCGTGCTCGCGTATTCGGCTGGATCGAGGCTCGGCGGGACGGCGAAGTGGGAGCGCAGCACGGGGATGTGCTCGCAAGCGCGCACGACGTCATGATCTTCGGGGACGGAAACGCCCGCCTGCCCGCCTTCGCCTGCGGCGCGCGATGTTTCACGTGAAACATTCGCGGGGGCGTCGGGAATGCCAGGGGTGCCAGGGGTGCCGAACGCTTCGGGCTCTTCGGAACCTTCAGGCCCTTCGGATCCTCGCGCGGAGGCCGCCCCTTCCTTTGCTTCTGCCACGGCAGCCTCTCCCCCGCCCTGCGCGGCGCGGGCGAGAACGCGCTGGCGCGCCTCGGCGACGATGCGCTCGTTCTTCGCATGCAGCTTCGCCGGCATGTACTGGCGAATGGCCTCGACTACGTGCTCCTCGCTCACGCTCGCGCACAGCACGGAAAGCGCTCCGAGGAACACGGTGTTGGGAATGGCCCGGCCCAGGACCTCCGTCGACAGCCCGTTGGCGTCAATGGCGACGATGCGCTCGTCGGCGTACGCCTTGACGCTGTTCACGAGAACGCGCCCGCCCGGCTTGAGCTCGCGCGCCCACGCTTCGCCCGCCGCGTCTAAGAGCGTGTCGTCGAGGTAGATCACGTAGTCAGCGCAGTCGATGGCGCTGCGATCGCCGATAGGGGCGTCGCTGACCTTGGTGAACGCACGCATCGGCGCGCCGCGGCGCTCAGGGCCGAACGACGGAAACGCCAGCGCATACGATCCGTCAGCTATCGACGCCGCCGCGCCGAGCAGCCGCGCCGCCGTGAACGCGCCCTGCCCGCCGCGGCCATGCCATAGAACTTCGATCATAGGTCCCCCTGCTTAAAGCACTTCGCCACTTCAAACCAGCCTCAGGGTCTAGAAGCGCGCGTACTTCTCCAGGTTCTTCTCAAGCTTCTCGACGAAGCGCTGCTCGAGGTCGGACAGCACGGCGCCCTTCTTCGTCACGTACCCCAGACGCAGGTCGACGTCGGTGTCGAGCGGCACGGTCTTGAGCGACGCGCCGTCGGAGATGCCCACCAGGATGCCGCTCGTCACGGTGTAGCCGTTCAGGGCGACGATCAGCTCCGAGAGCGACGCGCGGTCGGTGCACGCGATGGACTTCGCGCGCGGGACGCCGGCAAGCGCCTCCTCGAAGAAGGCCGCCGGGGCGTCGGGGCCCTGGTCGAAGTAGAGGTACGGATAGTCGGCCATGTCGTCGAGCGTCAGCTTCGCGGCGTTCACCATGGGGTGGCTCGCCGGCAGCGCCACGCGCGGCGCGCTGCGGATGAGCTCGTGGAACTCGCATCCCGCCTCCGCGAGCGCGGCGTTCAGCGCGTCGGCCGTCTCGGACGTCTGGAAGATCACGCCGAGGTCGCTCGTGCCGGCGACCACGTCGTCGATCACGCCCTGCGTGGTGCGGTCGTACAGCGCGTAGTGGTACTCTTCGCCACCCGCCGCAAGAACGACCTGCGCAAACGTCTGCACGTCAAACAGATAGTGCTGTCCTGAAACGGAAAAGCTCTTGCTCATGGCTACTTCGCCTGCCTTTCGTCGATGAAACGCGAAGCCTTGTGCTCGGACGAGGTCCCCAGCTTACCCGCATCATACACGATAACCTTGGCGGGGCGCACGCCCGTATGCGTCTTGAGGGCGTTCTCCACGCGCTTCGCCACCACGTCGTAAGGCTCGACGCTGCCCTGCGCGCGCTCGACCGAGACCTCGTACTTCGTCGTGAAGTTCTTGTCGTACACGCGGATGGAGTACTCGCCCGTGAGGCCCTCCTCGGCGCGCACCACGTACTCGATGTCCGTGGGGAACACGTTCACGGCGCCGACGATGAACATCTCGTCCTTGCGGCCGGTGACGTGGATGCGCGCGAGCGTGCGGCCGCACTCGCACTTCTCGGTGGACACGTAGCCGATGTCGCCCGTGCGGAAGCGGATCATCGGGCGGGCCTTCTTCATGAGCGTGGTGTACACGAGCTCGCCCATCTGGCCGGGCTCGAGCACCTCGCCCGTGGCCGGGTCAACCGTCTCGACGAGGATCTGGTCCTCCACGATGTGCAGGCCGTCCTTCGCCTCGCACATGGCCGCGCAGGCGCCGTAGATGTCGGACAGGCCGAAGAAGTCGACCACCTTCGCGCCCCACAGGTTCTCGATGGCCTCGCGCGTGGACTTGATGGAGCCGCCCGGCTCGCCCGCCACGATGATGGTGTGGATGCTGAAGTCGGTCTTGGGGTCGTAGCCCTTCTCCTTCGCCTTCTCGCCCAAGGTCCACGCGTAGCTGGGGCTCGTCCAGATGACGGTGGGCTGATACTGCTTCAGCACGAACAGCAGGCGATCCGACGGAACCGCGCCCACCCAGATGGCGAGCGCGCCGAGGCGCTGGGCGCCGATGACGTCAGGGCCGCCGACGTAGAGCGCGAAGTTCAGGCCGTGGACGTAGCGGTCGTTCGGGCGCATGCCCGCCTGCCAGAACAGGCGCGCTTCGGTGTCCTGCCACAGGTCGAAGTCCTCCTGCGTGAAGGGACTCACCGTGGGGACGCCCGTCGAGCCCGACGAGGTCGCCATGAAGATGACCTCCTCTTCGGGAACCGAGCACATCTCGCCGAAGAAGCTGCCGACGTGCTGCGTCTCGCGCTCCGTCTTCTTGTCGATGAAGGGGAACTTCTCGATGTCCTTGAGGGTCTTGATGTCCTCCGGCTTCACGCCCGCCTCGTCGAAGGAGCGCTTGTAGTACACGGTGTTCTCGTAGGCGTACTTCACCATTGTCTGCAGACGCTCGAGCTGCATGGCCTCAAGCTCGGGACGCGGCATGCATTCGATCTCGGGATCGTAGTATTTCTGATCGTAGGGAATGTCTTTGGCCATGATCTCTCCTTCTTGTTTCGCGCGTAGGGCCGCGCGGCTCGCTCCTGCCAAGGCGTGCTCTCGCAGTGTTTTTCCAGCATGTTGTATGAAACCACGAAAGCATGAAGCGAACAACCTTTCCCGTCATTCGATGTTCCGATGCTTTTATATCTCAAATTCAGATAACTAGGTTTATGGAGATTGCGAATACAATAGCTCGCGCCGATAACTCCGCTTATCATGCAGTGCGGAACGTGCGCTTGGGGAGAAACGAAAACGAGAAGCACCAGGGAGAGGAAGCCATGACGCTGCAACAACTTCGCTACCTCATCGCGATTGCCGAGTACGGTTCGATCAACGCCGCAGCCCACAACCTCTATGCATCCCAGTCGAACCTCTCCACGGCGATCAAGGAGCTCGAGAGCGAGCTCGGCATCACCATCTTCACGCGCAGCAACCGCGGCGTCACGCTGACGAACGACGGGACGGAGCTGCTCGGATACGCCCGCCAGGTCATCGAGCAGGCGGACATGCTCGAGGAGCGCTATGCGGCGGGCGGCCCCAACCATGCGCGGCTCGCCATATCCTCCCAGCACTACTACTTCAGCGTGCAGGCGTTCATGAACACGGCCGACCAGTTCGACGGCGAGGAATACGACTTCATCCTGCGCGAGTGCGCGACAGGCGAGATCATCGACGACGTGCGCACCTTCCGCAGCGAGGCGGGCATCCTCTACACGGACGAATTCAACCGGCGCGTTCTGGAGAAGGCATTCTCAGACGCGGGGGTGACGTACTGCCCCCTGTTCAATGCACGCGTACATGTATTCGTGGGAGAGAATCATCCTTTGGCGAAGCATGAGCTGCTTCGCCTTGAGGACCTCGAGCCCTACCCCCGCTACGCCTTCGAGCAGGGCACCACGAACTCCTTCTACTACGCCGAAGAGCCCTTCAGCCACCTCCCGCACAAGAAGAACATCCGCATATCCGATCGCGGCACGCTGACGAACCTCTTGACGCATTACAGCGGATACACCCTCTCAACGGGCGTTCTGTCGGAAGAGATGCTCTCGGGCATCGTCTCTATCCCGCTTGACGCGCCCGCGCGCATGCAGGTGGGCTACATCATGCACAGCGAGCGCCGGCCGAGCGCGCTTCTCGAGAGCTACATCGCGAACCTGCGCGAAGTGATCAAGGGGAACCCCACGGTCGACGCCTACCTGGGCGATTAGGCGGACCGCAGGCGTTACCTAGACGATTAGGCGGACCGCGGGCGCTTGTCACCTAGAGTTCGTCACCTAAATGCTCTTGAGGATCTCCATGACGAAGTCGGCGTTTCTGAGCATCGTCTCCTCGTCGACGGCGTCAGCCACGTCATGCGCCTCGCCGTAGAGCGCCGGCTTGCCAGCCTCCATGCCAGCGAGGTGCATCGTCTGGTACCCGCGTCGTGCGGCGCACGCCGTCGCGCTGTCCTTCCACAGCATCGAGCCCGTGCCCACGCTCATGCCGAGCGCCGCCGAGGCCTTGCGCACGAAGCGCTTCATGCGCGACGAGCCTTTGACCGGGCGATACGTGCCCTCCTGCTCGACGAGCGTCAGCTCTCCCGCGCCCAGGCCGTCGAGGTTCACGATCACCGAGCCCTTGAGCTCGGCAGCGTGCTCCGTCAGGAAGGCGTCCATGCCCGCGTTGCCCGCCAAGTCAGCGCCGAGGGCCACGAACCACACCTCGGTGTTGATGTCGGGATGACGGAACCCGTAGATGCGCTGGACGTTCTCCGCACGGACCTCCTCGAGGGCCGCGAGGTCATCTTCGACCAGGTCAACGGGAATGTCAGCCGAAGACGCGACAGATGCCCCGCCTTCGTCGACGGACGCAGGGAAGGCGTCTTCGCCTTCGGCAAAGCCATCGGCGTAGCCGGCAGCGTGCTCGTCGGACGCAGCACCGCCCACGGGGATCTTGTCCTTCACGCTCTTCACGCGATCGAGGGCATGCGTCAGCGACGCGCGGGAGAACCCGCCGCCGTTCCAGCGGATCGTCTCCTGCGTTGCACGGGGAGCGTCGTCCCCTTCGGCGGCGTAGTCCTCGTATTCGTCGTACTCGGCGTAGTCGTCTGCATAGTCATCATAGCCATCGTAGGCATCGTAGTCATCGTGGGCCGGCGAACCCGCGTCGAACGCGTCAGGAGCCTCCTGCTCCTCGCGGAAGCTCTCCCAGCCGCCGCGCGCCTTGCCCACGGCGCGCGCGTCAAAGGAGTCGTCAACGTCGAGCCACTCCTGCGGCGTGACCTCCTCCTGCTTCTTCTTGCGCCCGAACCCCAGCTTGCCCAGAAGCCGCGACGCGCGTGACTTCGGCATATCGACGTATCCCGGCCCAGCGAAAGCGCCCGTCTCGGTGTAGCTCTCCTCGTAGACCGAGTCGTCGGCGTCGTCAACGTACATCTCGTCAGGCGCGACGTCTTCGACCAGCTCGTCCCCCACCGGGGCGAACGCACCCGTGGCGCCAATGGAGGCGAACGAGCCTGCCTGGCTCACGTTGGACGAGGCCTCTTCTTCGGGCGCGACCTGACCATGGGAAGAAGCATCGTTTTGAGCTACGATAACACCCGAAAGCGACGGAAGTGACGCGCGCAGCGACGCCTTCTGCGCCTGGCGCGCCGCAGCCGGGGAGCTTGCGTTGTCAAGCCCGGCGACGGCGGGAACGGCGGTGCGCAGATCTTGGGCGCGCGACGAGGGATCAGCGAGCGGCGCGTTCTGCTTGTGCTCGGCAATCGGCGCAAGCGATCCCGTCAAGCTGGGAAGCGTGATGGCGCGCTTGCGACGGGCCCTCTTCGGCTCCTCCACCTGGTCAGCGGCAGGGTTGTCCAGCGCGCCAGGGGCCTGCAGGGCCTGCTGCCCCGCTGCAAGTTCGCGCGACTCGCGCTTGAGCGCTTCCCCGTCAACGGCAACTGGGATGAAAGAGATGGTCCTGTTAGGCGACGGAGCAGCGGAAGCGAGCGAACCATCAGCGGAAACAGCGTCGCCGTCAGCGGCGAGCGCGTCAGCGGGCGAAGGCAGGCTCTCAAGCGCCGAGGCGTCGAGCACGCGAACGGCAGGGACCGCCTGCGCATCGAGGCGGCTGCGCGGCGCGGGCGACGTGGTGCGCAGCGGCTCGACGGAAGCCTCGCGAATCATGACGTCGCCGATCTGGGGCTCGGGCAGAGGCGCAGGCGCTGCCTCGGACGCGACCTCAGACACAGACGCAGGGGCAGGCGCGACCTCGGGCGCGGCTTCAGGTGCCCGCGCCGGCGCGGAGGCGGGAGCTGCTCCAGCCGCGGCAGAGGCGGCGGGGTCATATCCAGCCGACGAGGTCACGCTCGAGAGGAACCCCTCTACGCCGGCAGCCGGATGGGGCGCGCCTTCGTAGGGAGTGACGGGCTGTACCGCGGCAGGACGATCTTGCTGCCCCTGCTGGCCACGCTCAAACAGCGAGGCAACCTGCTCAAAGTCGGACGCCTGCGTCTCGAGGATGCTGTCACGCATGCTTTGCAGGCGGCGCTCAGCTTCCGTGGGAGCAGGCTCGTCAACGTGCTGCGTGCGCTGCGCAAGCTCGCGCTCGGCAGCATCGAGGGCCTCGGCATAACGCGAGCGGTGCACGGGCGCGGCGGAAGCGGGCTTGCGCGCCTTCGCCTGGGCAGCCTTGAACCAGGCGGGGACGTCTGAGGAGTCGTAAGCAGCACGCGAAGCCGCGACAGCCGCAGAGCTCGCAGCAGCCATGCCCGCAGACGCCGCAGCGGCAGCTTCCTCGGTTATCCCGGCGGCCTTTTCTCGACTCATCGTCTGATCATCAGAAACATCAACGGGCGCGAACGCGTCAATCGCCTCTTCGCGGCGCGCGCGCATGTCCTCGTCCGAGGCAGACGCCACGGGCGGCTCCTTCACCTGGACGAGCTTGTCAGCTATGTCTATGTTGATCGTCTCGCTCACAGGGCGCCCGGAAAGGGCGGCGACGGCCGCCTTGGCGGCGAGCAGGCGCGCCTCCGGGGACTCGTCAGGAGGAAGCTCGAAAGCGGGCTCCTCGTAGTCAAGCTCAGCGCCGTCAGGAACGAAACCCGAGGCCAGCGCAGCATCTTCGCCATGCATGACCGCCTCCTGGCGAGCGATCTCCTCTTCCGAGACGCGCCCGCGGCCGATGCGCGCAGCGACCTCCATGAGAACCGACACGCCCGCGGCGTTGCAGTTCGCACCCTCGTTATAAGGCGCCGTGCGGTCCATCACGAAGGCGACCAGCGGCAGCACCGCCACGACCAGCGCGATCACCGTGAGCACGCTGAGGAACACCGACAGGCCGCCCTCGGCTGACGTGACAAGCCGAATGAGCAGCAGGAAGGGAATCAGGACCATCGCGCCGAGCTCAGCCCAGCGAACGTAGGGCAACGCCGAGAGGATCGGCGCCGTCAGGCCCTTCTGCACCCTTCCGCTGTCGTAATGGGCCACCAGGATGATCTTGCGGCGGCGACGTGCGGCTGCGCTTGAAGCCGGCTCGTACTTCGCTACGACGTTTTGGCTGACTCCGCGGTTGAGCAGGCGCGATACGACAGGCTTCCCCAGCGACTCAGCGGCGAAGAGAGCCGCTGAGAGCAGCGTGACGATCAGGGACGGGATGACCATGACGGGCACGAGCGTCGCGAGGAGCGCCATGAGGGCCGTGACGCCGGCGCAGATGGCGCGCGGCATGCCGAAGTCAGGGTTGCAGTTGAAGTCCTCGACGGAGGCAGCGAGCGTCGCTTCGTTCTGAAGCGCTTCGGCGAGGTAGAGCGCCGCCTGCTGTTCCTCCTCGGTTCCCGCGGGGCGCGGGCCGATAGTCTGCGACAGGTGGGCGACGTACTCTTTTATCTCGGACATGTGTCTTGCCTTTCATTTCCCAATCGGCACATGATTAGGGCATAATCATTAGCTAGTATACGCTATTTGCCCATGCTCCCCAAATAATCACGCAGAAACGCGTCGGCGGCAGCGGCGCGGGCTCGATCAGCCGCGTAGGAGTCGAAGTCAGCCTGCGTGTTCTGCTCGAAGCGCTCGCTCACGAGCGTCTGAGGATTGCCCTTCTGCTCCTTGATGAGCGCCACCGCCTCGGTGTCGGCCTTGTTGTAAGCCTCGTTCGCTTCGGCGAGCATCTCCTTGTCACGATCAAGGTAAGCCTGGTCAGAGGAGAGGGCCAGGCGCTGCGACTCTATTCTCAAATCAATATAATAGAGGAAGGGATCGAGCTCCACCTCATAGCCTGCCTGTGCTTCCACGAGCTGCTCACGGGCCTGCGAGAACAACCCGATGGCCTCGTTCGACTTCTCCATAGATGCGTTCACGTTGTCAGCGCTGATCTCGGCCACCAGCGCCGCTGCGGCACGGGCCGCCGCGTCTCCTTGGAGAATCAGATCCCATCCCTTTTGGGCGTGGTCGAACGGGGTGAGGACCCTCAGGGTCTCCTTGAGGGCCGCACTGCCTGACTGGATCATGTTGAGCCTCGCATTGATGCTGATGAGGGCTTGGTTCGCCGCCTCTTTGATTTCGTTGTCGACAACGCCTGCCTGCAAGGACTCGACTGACTGCTTGACCTCGGCAAGCGTGCGCTCCGCCTCCTCAAGCTGCATCACTCCCAGCGCCTGGGCAGCAGCGGCGTTCGGCTGCGGCGTGGCACTTGACGCAGTGGCCGCATCAGACTGCGATGTGGCGCCCGATGCGTCCGAAGAGGCACCCAACGACGTGCCGCTCGATGCATCCGATGCGTCCGAAGCAGAAGAAGCTCCATCAGCTGATGAAGAGAGGGAACCGTCCGGCGGCGGCGCTTGCTGTCCTTCCCCGTTCAAGGCAAACCCCTCATCTGCCAGCTGCTCAAGAGGCTTCGACGAAGCCTGGATCACCAGGTCATCGAAGGGAAGGATGATGTCGTCAGTCTCCTCTATCTGCCGAATACAGTCGATGAGCTGGGATTTCTTGTCCTGCTGCATCTGAAGGCCCGCATAGAGCGCAGCCGCGCCCACCGCTAGGAGCAGCATCACGACAAGAGACACGCCCGCGAGAGCCAGACGACGGTGACGCTTGCGGTTGGCCTTGCGCCGCGCGACTTCTTCAAACGGGGTCTCCCATGCGGGAGCTGTCACAGCAGATCGTCGCGAAGAACCCGCGCCTTTCTGCGACACGCCTGACGAGGTGCTTGGCGAAAGGCCGCCCGCCGCATCCAGGCCAGCCGATGAGGCAACGGAAAGCGCCCCGGAAGCGCCTCCTGCCCCGCCCGCGATCCCGCCGCCGGCAGAGGCACCCGCGCTCACCGCACCTGCGGTGCCCGCAAGCGACGCGCCGGCTGCACCAGCCGAAACGCCGCCGACAGCAGCAGCCGTCCCGCCGATGCCCGCTGTTGTCCCGCCACTGGCAGCCGCCGACCCCTCGACGGCGATCCCGGGAACCGTCTGGGGAGTCGAAGAGCCCTTCACCTGCCCGTCCTCAGCGGAGACGAACTCGCCGGTCGAGAGATGCAGCCCGCGCTCCTTGACCGGCGTCGCAACCGGCTTCTTCACGCGCCCGAGCGTAAACAGGGGTATGCTGCCCAGCCTCGGCAGGCGCGCCTTCGGCTCTGAAGCGCGCGCCTCCCCCTCTTTCGCAGCCTTCGCCGCATCAAGCACGCTGAAGGAGATCTCGTTCGACGTCCCCTTCGTATGGTGCTTGATGTGCGCCGCACCCGCTATCTTGTCCGCTCTATCTCTCACGATGAGCCTATCTCGTCAGAAAATGTTTCACGTGAAACATTTTCTGTTTCACGCGCGCCCCAACGCGGAAACCACTTCGTCAATCGTGCAGACGTGGATGTTCTTGCTGGGAAGCGACTTCAGAAACGCCTTTCCGTATCCTTTCGTCACGAGGCGCTTGTCAGCCAAGATCAACACCCCCTCGTCATCAGCCTTGCGAATCAGACGACCTGCCGCCTGCTTCGTCTCGAGCACCGCCGCAGGCAGCACGTAGCGCCGCCACGCCTGCGCGTCACGCGCCGCACGCTCGCACGACAGCGGATCGGTGGGCTTCGCGAAGGGAAGCTTGGGGATGATGACGCCTTTCAGCGTGGCGCCGGGTGCGTCGAACCCCTCCCAGAAGCTCTTCAAAGCGAAGAGCGACAGGTGCTCGTCCGCGAGGAAGTCATCGCGCAGGCCCTTCACCGACACTCCCCACTTCTGGCATACCAAACGCAGGTCCTCGTTCTTGAGGACAGGCTGGACTTCGTCGAAGCACTTCTCCATCTCGCGGCGGTTCGTGAAGAGCGTGAGCATCGAGCCACGCTGCGCAATATGCGCGCCGGTGAGCAGCCTCTGAAGCTCGGGCAGGTAGCGCGGCTCGTTCGGCTCGGGCATGTCCTTCACCACGTACACGGTCATGTGGTTGTCAAAGTCGTAGCTTGAGTCAAGTTTAAGCATGGTGCAGTGCGACGATTCATCAGCGTTGAGTCCTAGAGCTGTCTCAAATGCTGAGAACGACTCATCCACCGTCAACGTCGCTGACGCGTAGACGACTGAGTACGTGTTGGAGTACAGCGTCTCACCCAGGCGTGCGCCCACGTTGTAGAGCAGCGCTTCAAGGTTCTCACCGCCACGGCCTGCCTTATGGCACAGGTGCGCGGCATGCACGTAGCTCTCGGAGCCTGAGAACAGGATGGTCTCGGCAGCACGCAGCACGTCCTTGAGCTCCATGGCAACTGAGGCGATCTCACGTTGCACCACAGCGGCGCCCTCGACGTCCTCAAGGTAGCCGACAAGCTCCTGACATGCGGTTACGAGCTTCTCCGCGCGCTCGGACATAACCTGCCCGAAACCTGCGAGCGCTTGGAAGGCGGAGGAGCGGCGGATCTCGTCGTTGATCCACAGATCGACGTACTCGTACCCCTTGTTTCGCTTCGACGGGTCGAAGTAGAGCAGGTCGCGCACGTGAGCGGCAAACTCCCCCTCGGCCTCGGCGAAGAGGCGACCCGCCTCCTTCGCCTTGTTGGTCAGCACATAGAAGAGCGTCCCTGAGCCTTCGGAGTTAGGTGCGACCACGTTGCGCTCGGCGCGCACGAACACGTTCCGCGAGGTCTCGCCTGCCGAAACGCGTTGCGCCAGGTTGTTCAAGTCGTCAACGGAGAGCTCCAGCGAGAACGCGCGACGGGCTTCGTTCTCGGCGCCGTGGGCCTCGTCGACTACCCAGAAGCGGATGGGCGGCAGAAGCCCGCCGTCGGCGGCGAGGTCGCAGAACAGCAGGCTGTGGTTGGTGACCACCACGTGCGCCGACTCCGCGCGTCGGCGCGAGCCGTGCACGAAGCACGACGTCCCGTAGAAGGGACATTTGCGGCGCAGGCAGTCATGGCTCGTCGTGGTGATGGAACGGCGCGGCAGGAGGCGATAGTCGATCTTCAAGCCGTCCATGTCGTCGTACTCCGTCTGCTCGATGTAGGAGAGCAGCGCGGCGAGCGCGGGCGCCTGCGAGTATTCGCCGTTCGTCACCTCGCGCATCTTCGGTCCCTCAGCCACAAGGCGATTTATCTTCCTCAAGCAAGGATAATGAGAGAATCCCTTGAGGGCGGCGAACATGAGGTGCTTCCCCTGCGCTTCGAGCGCTTGGGACAGCGCGGGCAGCTCATGGTAGACAAGCTGGTCGAGCAGGGCATTCGTCTTCGTGGCCACCCCGACCGTTATGTTGTTGGCGACGGCCGTCAGCGCGGCGGGCACCAGGTAGGCCATCGACTTGCCCACGCCCGTGCCAGCCTCCACCATGAGGTTGTCGGACGTGGAGAACACGGCGCGGACGGCGCGGGCCATCGCCACCTGCTCTCCGCGCGGCTCGTACTCCTCATAGAGCGACCCGACCAGCCCTGCTTCGCTGAACGCCTGGTCAATCTCGCGCGCCGAGGGAAACACCAGGCCCGGCTGGGGTTCTTCCGCAACGTCCTTGGCGTCGCGCTTCGCGCGTTGCTCGATACGACGCACGCGCTCGCGGCGCATCGAGCGCAACGAGAACGGCTCATATGCGAGGTCTGAGGCGTCGGAGAGGGGTGTTGCAGCCGCTGCGGCGACATCTGCGACAGTGGATGAGGCTGCTGCAGGAGCGGTTGAGATTATCGTCGTATCATCTATTACGGCCGACGTCGTATCAGCACCTACGGTTGCTGTCGCTCTTTCTACAGCTGCCGTTGTACCTGCGCATGCAGCCGTCGCACCTGCGGCGGCTGCGATATTCACCCCGTTCGCCCCCGGCGCCGCCTTGCGCGCTTTTTCTCGCGCGAAATAGGCGAACACCACCGAAGTCGACCACTCAGCAGGCGTGGCCATCCTCGCGATCTCGCCGACGAGCGACGTGGGCATGGCGTCGACGGCCGCAAGCAAGATGCGGAAGAGCGCGCAGGTGGCGGCCACATCGTCATCGGCGCGATGCGTTGAGAGCGGTGCCCCGAAGGCGCGCACCAAGTCGATGAGGCGATGTGACTTCATGCGCGGAAGAGCGATGCGCGCGAGGTCAAGCGAGTCAAGCCACGTGTTCTCAAGGAGCGGGTAGCCCGCAGGGTGCTTCGTGGTGAAGTTGCGGTCGAACTCCGCGTTATGCGCGACCACCTTGGCGTCGCCGACGAACGCGACAAGCTGGGCGAGGGCTTCAGCGGGCAGCGGCGCATCAGCTACGTCCTCGTCATGGATGTCAGTCAGATGAGCCACGTCGTCCGGAATAGGTTTCCCTGGGTTAACAAATGTGATGAACCAGTCAACTATCTCGCCTTTCTCCAAGCGCGCCGCGGCGATCTGGGTGAGCTCGTCATGATTGAGGGAGAAGCCCGTGGTCTCCGTGTCAAGCACTACGATGTTGCGGTCAAACTCCCCGAAATCAGATTGGGCGGCACGCTGAGGAAGCGAAGCATAGCGCTCAAACACCTCGTCAGGCGTTCCCTCTGTGACGAATCGCTTGAGAAGGGCAGCAACGACGTCGGGTGACGAGTCAGAGGCTTCGGAATACTCACCACTGTGTGAATCGAAAAGGTATTCGCTAGACGTAGCAGAGGATGATGACTTGAACGAATCGCCTGCCTCTATCGACTCCACCGAATCCGCTGGAGTCGATGCCTCTCCCACGCAAGCAGTCGAGGAATCCGCAGACGGGACGGACGAAACCAGCGTCGTGGGACTTCCGGAAGAGATACAGGATGAGACGCTTCTGTCATCTGGCGCGTCAGTTAGAGTTTTCCTAGGCATGTTACAACTTTCTGGCTCATATTCACGTTCCGCCGCTCGCGCGCAGGCACCGATCTCACTGCCTTTCATGAAGCGGAGCAAACACGCTGAGCGTATTATTCTATTATGTGAGACAGCAAAAACGTATCTAGACATTGTATCAACCTCTGAGATAGGTAAGTCATGGATCAGTATTTCGGTACATATCAAACATTCAACACCGTTTCGAAAAACGACGGCGCGGCGCTCATTGGCGCCGACAACCTCATCGGTGATCTTTACCGGATCGACATCGAGATGGATAGCAATTCCCATAAGGCGTGGCTCGTCAATCGGTTCGACAAGCGCGTCGGATTCTTTGACGCCAAGTTCTCACGCGAGCTGAGCATTTGGAAGGCACGCGGAATGAAGATGACGGCAATTCTCTCGTTCGTCGCCTACTCCGACGCTCCCGATCCAGGGCGCTACTGGGGCGAGATGGCCGTCATCTGCTACAACCCCTCAAACGACGAAGCATTCTCAACGTTTGTCGAAGGGGTGCGAAAGAAGATGGGAGAAGGAACGCGCCTGAACGTCAACCTCAAAGACAACGAAGTGAAGAAGGTTCTGTCGAGCAAGGGAACATGGCTACCCGACCAGAACGTGCCCATGCCCAAGCTCTCAAAAGGCAACGCCATCATGAAGAGCAGGTTGTCCGTAAGCGAGAAGGTTATCGAGCAAGGACGCAAGGGAAACAAAGGGTGCTATGCAGCGAGCTGGGCATTCCTCATCGCGCTGGTTGTTCTTATTCTACTCGGACTGAAGTCCTGCGGCGTGTTTTAAAACGATCCGAATAAGGCAGAGTGAACGAAGGGGAGAGGGAAATGTTTCACGTGAAACATTTCCCTCTCCTCCCTACCGCCTCATAAACAACCCAGCTGCCAAAGCTGAAAAGGAGGGTGTGATGAGTCCCCTTTAACTCATCTCCAAGGTTTCCACCACACCTGCAAGCCTAAGGGAGGGGTTTGAAATGTTTCACGTGAAACATTTCAAACCCCTCCCTTTTCGCTCACAGAGCTGTCGAATGCGGTTTCAGTCTTTCTCTAACGCACACTGGATGAGAAACGTGCAAAGCTCAGGGAAGGACATGCCCGCCGCACGCGCGGCATCGGGAAGAAGCGAGGTTCCCGTCATGCCTGGAATGGTGTTCGTCTCCAGTATCCAGCTTGTCCCTTCCTCATCGAGAATGAAATCAGATCGCGACACACCTGAGCACTCAAGCGCCTTATGGGCCCTCTCCGCCAGCTCCTGAATCTCAGCAGTCACCGTATCGGAGAGACGAGCAGGACAGATATGTTCTGAGCCACCGGGAGCATATTTCGACTCGAAGTCATACGAATCGCTCTTGGGAACTATCTCAATGATGGGCAGCGCACGAGGGTTGTCGTTGCCGATGACAACCACCGTGAGTTCTGTTCCCTTCACATAGGTTTCAACGAGGGCCAGCGTGTCGTATGAAAAAACCTCTTTCAAAGCAGACTCTATCTCTTGGCGGCCTTCAACAATAAACACGCCGAGTGAGCTTCCCTCGGTCGCGGGTTTGATTACGCAGCGATCCCCCACTGTCCCTATGATCTCTTCAACGTCAAACGATTCTCCCTTTTTGAGAGTTATCGACTGAGGTGTAGGAATACCCGCCACCTCGTAAAACATCTTAGCTTTCACCTTGTCGATGGCCAGCGCGCTCGACCATACGTTGGAACCGATGTAGGGCAGATCAATCATCTCGAGGAATCCCTGGATCGCGCCATCTTCGCCCTTTCGACCATGTAAACACAGAAATGCTACGTCGAAGTCACCATCAATAAGAGCCTTCAAATCATCTTTAACCGCAGGATCAAGCGGTGTCACTTGAAACCCCGCCTCAATGAGAGCATTGAGAGCACCTTTTCCCGAAGCGAGCGAGATCTCGCGCTCACCACTCGTCCCCCCTGAGAGAAGCGCCACACGACATTGAGTTGGTTCGAAGGACTCAGACATCAGCATCTTCTTTCCCTATCGATTAAAGACATCGTTCGAAAGTATACCAAATGTTGATGAGCTCCTGAACAGAGCACTCTCTGCCTGCATTCTCATTCCTACTCCCACCAAATAATCCTTGAGCGCCTTCTGGGATCTCATATCATCTAAACTATTCCCAACAGCATATATCAGCATGCGCTCCCTCACTTGGGTTGGCGATTTTAATCGACTGACTCAAAGGCGCTTTCAGTGACATCAATTAAGCGAAGGTGAACAACCACTATGGCAAGACCTCTGAATGAAATTAAAACCTACCGACTCGACCAGCTTGAATACCTCGTAAAGGACCTTGGGCAACCAAAGTTCCGCGCCAAGCAGATCTACGAGTGGTTTCACGTGAAACATGCGTCTTCTTACGACGAGATGACCAACCTTCCCCTTGTCCTACGTGCGCAGCTTGCCGAAGAGTGTCCTCTCGCAAGCTCTCATATAGCGGACAAGCGCATTTCATCAGACGGAACGCGAAAGTACATCGTTGAATTCGCTGACGGACAGCGCGCGGAAACAGTAGGGCTCCCCTCTGAGAACAATGACGCATCGAAGCAGCGTCTCACCGTATGCTTTTCTACTCAAGTCGGATGCCCCATGGGATGCGCTTTCTGCGCAACGGGAAGAGAAGGATTCAAGCGCAACCTCACTGCAAGCGAGATAGTCGATCAGATTTTGACGGTAGAGAAGGACTTCTCTCAACGAGTGACCAACGCTGTGGCAATGGGTCAAGGCGAGCCTTTCCTCAATTATGATGAAACCCTCAAAGCGCTCAGAATAATGAACGAGAAGGAAGGGTTGAACATAGGAGCGCGCCACATAACCGTATCTACGTGCGGAATCATCGAAGGCATTGAGCGATTTGCGAAGGAACCTGAGCAATTTACGCTAGCTGTCTCTCTTCATTCCGCCATTCAAACAAAGCGCGACGACTTGATGCCGAAAGTAGCGAACCAACCGCTCGATCAACTCAAACCGGCATTGGAGAGTTACATCAGGAAGACGAACCGCCGTGTGACTTTCGAATACCTCCTCATCAGAGATGTCAACGACGGCCCCGATGACCTGAAGGCACTCCTGAGGTTCTGCGAAGGCCTTCTCTGTCACGTGAACCTTCTTCCCGTGAACACCGTGGAGGGTTCGCAATTCAAACCTTCCAAGAAGCACGTTAGCGAGATATGGCTCAAGGAATTTGAGAAGCGCCATATCGAAGCTACTTTCAGGAAATCAAGAGGCGCAGATATATCCGGCGCGTGTGGTCAGCTGAAGAATGAGATGGAACAAGGAAAATGACGATACGGGAAATGTTTCACGTGAAACATTTCTTCATTGGGAAATTTTGATATACAGCATCACCGAGTGTTTCACGTGAAACACTCTTCCCTTAAACAGAGCTGCCCTGAATGTTTCACGTGAAACATTCAGGGCAGCTTAATTCTATTCGTCGATGAAGAAATCAGGAAACTGAAGCAATCAGCTCCTCAAAGAGACGTTCAAGTTCCTCTTCATCCTTAAACTCAATCTCAATTTTATTCTTCCCTTTGACGGATTTCACCCTCACGTTGGTATTAAGCACCTCACGAAGTGCCTTCGCAACCGACTTATATGCCTTCGGAAGAGGTTGCCTTGGTGTCGTCGAGCCATCCGAAGGCTTTCCGGAAAGCAGGCGAGCCAGGTTTTCAGCCTCACGAACGCTCATCTTCATCTCCATGAGCTTGTTGGTGAGAGTCTGACGTCCTTCCTTAGAAGGGATCGACAGGATAGCGCGTGCGTGTCCGGCAGTAATCTTGTCTTCAAAGAGAAGTTGCTGAGCACCTTCTGGCAGATCAAGCAAGCGCAAAGCATTTGCAACGGTTGATCTTCCCTTCGACATAGCTTGAGCGATGTCAGCCTGGGTCATGTTCTTACGTTCCATCAGGCGCTTATATCCATAGGCTTCCTCAATGGGATTAAGATCAGAGCGCTGTATATTCTCAACGAGGGCCAACTCAAGAGCACGATCTTCGTCAACATCCTTGATGCGAACCGGAACCGTTTTCATTCCAATGGACTTGCAAGCTTGCCAACGCCTTTCTCCTGCGATGATCTGGTATTTCCCCTCCCCGATTGTCCTTACGAGAATAGGCTGAAGGAGGCCGTCCTTCTCAATGGAGCTTGCAAGCTCCTCGATTTCCTCCTGCTTGAAGTTGGTCCGCGGTTGATCAGGATTAGGGACAACACTCTCAAGGGGAACCTCGTCAAGTTTCTTCGCCAGCACCTTCTTCAAGGTGAGAGGTTCCTCAACAGGTTTGACCTGCTCACGTTGAGCAGCGGGGCGGGGCGGCTCAGCAGGTACAGAGGAAGACATAGGCTTAGATTCCACGAAGGAATTGTAGGAGGGAATATCCCCTTCCCCTACAACAACCCTCTCACGAGAAGGAGAGGGCGTCGCGGGCATTGCAGTTTCGAAAGTACCCCCCAATAGGGAATTCAATCCGCGGCCAAGGCCGCCTTTCGTATTCTTAGCCACGATTAATCACTTCTTTCGCAAGCTCGGTGTAGGCAATAGATCCCTTTCCTCGGGGATCATATTGCGTAATGGGCTGACCAAAGCTCGGTGCTTCAGATAGTTTAACGGTACGAGGAATGAGCGTGCTGAAAACGATCTTCCCAAAATAGCCTCTGACCTCGTCAACGACCTGTTTCGAAAGCGTCGTCCTGTTGTCATACATAGTGAGAAGAACACCATATATGTCGAGAGTGGGATTGAGTCTTGTTTTGACACGTTTCATCGACTCAAGAAGTTTTGTCACACCTTCCAGTGCGTAAAACTCACACTGGATAGGAATGAGAAGCTTATCAGCGGCTACAAGCGCATTCACGGTAAGAAGCCCTAAAGATGGCGGACAGTCAATGAAAATGTAGTCGTATCGGCCGCGCATAGTCCCCACAGCATCTTTGAGCCTGTTCTCACGAGCCATCTCAGAGACGAGCTCCACCTCAGCACCGGCAAGGTTGATCGTCGCCGGAGCAACATCTAACCCCTCACAAACATCAGGAATTATCACCTTCTCAATGGGGACATCAGCAAGGAGAACATCATAGATGCAGTGTTCGACTGTCGACTTTTCTATCCCGAGACCACTTGAGGAGTTCCCTTGAGGATCAAGATCGACGAGGAGTACCTGACGGCCCATCTCACCAAGAGCAGCTGCAAGGTTAATCGCCGTAGTCGATTTCCCCACGCCGCCCTTTTGGTTGATTATGGCGATGATCTTCGTCTGTCCTACCACGCGCCTTACCGGGTCTTTTTCCTCATAGGTCTTAAGGACCCTCTTCTCTGCTTGATCTTCAACTGAAGGAGCGAGATCCCTCACAACCACCTCGATGTCCTCTATGTCAAGGTAAGTTGAAGAAACCGGTTCGGGAACCGAGGATCCAAGGGATTCACCCCTCGAAGAATCTTCGACATTATTCACCAGGGCGTTCTGCTTGTCGTTTCTGTCACGTTTAAAGCTATCCAGAAATCCCACTGGTGCCTCCTTTCAAAGCTAGCAAGAGAGTATATCAAACTAAGATGAGCGCGAGGAATGTTTCACGTGAAACATTCCTCTTCAAACGTAAAAACAAGCGTAATAATAACGAGCAAAAAGTCGTGAGTGTTTCACGTGAAACACTCACGACTTGCAAGCAAGGAGCTCAAGTGGGACACAATGCAAATCATGACGCCTCTTGATAACTTCGGCGTGGATCACTTCGCAAACTCCATCGAAATCTTCTTTGATCTCATTGTTTGTGAATCTAAGCACTTTTATCTCAAGTGTTTCGAGGTAGATGCTCCTTACTTCGTCATACCTCATTTGACGGGGATCAAAGTGCTGCCCGCCGTCAAGCTCTATGGCGAGTCTAACGCGGCGACTGTAGAAGTCAACAATGTAGTTCCCTATAACCTTCTGAGCAACAAAAGGTATCTCATACTCTCTGAGGAACTCGACCCAGAGCTTCCTTTCATAAGGAGTCATGTTTCTTCTCATATTGCCCGCTCGCTGAGCGAGAACTTGCCTGTGCGTATACACCATATATAAGCTCTCCTCTCTCTTATTCCTTTTCATATGATAGAAATATCATCAAGCGAGTAAATGCGGAGAACTTGGCGTAATGGATGCAAGAATCTGGCTGCTTTGAATCTTCTTCCACTTATGAACATCTTCGAAATGTCTTGTATTTGGAGTAAAAATCTCTCACGAAGCTGGCGCGAATATCGAATGTTTCACGTGAAACATTAGCTTCGAGGTTTCAGGGGTGAGTGTTGCGCAAGACCTATCCGACGCGGTAACTTCAGTTTAGGTTTGCCCGTCTTTGTGAATACAATTATCTCACGGTGCGTAACGCCGTCGCTCAAGGTAAGTTCACGCTGGGACGTCTGCTTCATCCCTACGAGCTCGTCTATGTCTAAGGCAGCCTTCATTTCCTCCTCAGAAACATTAGCCTTATAGCAGATAAGCTGCCCTCCTTTTTTCAAAAGCGGAGCAGCAAGCTCAATGAGGGAGGGGAGCTGGGTGAGAGCACGGGCCGTGAGGACGGAAAAATTCCCTTTTTTCTCAAGAGACAACTCCTCGATTCTCCCCGCATAAGTCTTTATCTGGGAAGAGAGGTTCATTTGATCCAAGATGGACTCAACTATCGCCATCTTCTTCTTGACGGAATCAACGAGAATAGTTTCACGACCTGTAGTTATTGCAAGAGGGACACCAGGGAACCCTCCTCCTGTTCCCAAGTCACCATACAACCCCTCGGGTGCTGACTTCATCTCAGGTAATGTGACAAGAGAATCCTCGAGATGGAGGATGCGTGCCTGCTCGATAGAATCTATTCGGGTAAGATTCACGCGGTTGTTCGCCTCAAGGATCATCTGGAGGTATTTTTCAAGGAGGTCAGTCTTGTTGTTCATAGAGCCTTCCTTAAAGAGAATGTTTCACGTGAAACATTCTACCGTAGCTGCTACAGAGAACGCATCACTCGAATGTTTCACGTGAAACATTCTCTACTGCTGACCGAAAAAGAGAAATTCCCTCCAAAGGATCATTCCCTGTCGCGCGGCGATTTGCTCTTCATCTCTCATGTTCCCCAAATAAGCCAGGTTAAGAACCTTAGCGAAAAAAAAAGAAGGATAATAGAAAAAAGGCGCGCCTCTTCCGAGACGCGCCTTCGTTCCCGAACTCGCTGCAGAGAGCACAGATGCCTAGCGCGGTGTAATCACCACACGACGAGCACCGCCCTCACCTTCCGAGGCAGTGACAACGCGATCATCATCGCGAAGCGTGATGTGAACGATACGGCGCTCATACGGGGTCATGGGGCGCAGCTTGACCTCATGACGCTGGGCTACGGCACGGTTCGCAGAAGAGCGCGCAATAGACTCGAGCTTCTGACGTTGACGGCTCTTGTACCCCTCAACGTCGATCACCACCGGGTAGCGGAACCCAATGGTGCGCACCGTGATCGCAGAGACGAGGAACTGCAACGCGTCGAGCGTCTTGCCGTGACGACCAATCAGGACGGCAAGATCATCCCCTGTGATGTCAAGAATGAGCTCACCTTCGTCGCCCTCATACTCATCAATGGTGATGTCACCGACGTTGAAGTACTTCAGGATGTCCTGAAGCGCAGCGATCGCCGTGTCAGCGATGTCGTCAAGCATCTCGTCAGTGATCTCCCGCTCATCAGGTGACATCGACTTCTCCGCCGCAGATCCAACCGCAGAATCAGACCCGACGCCAGCCTCTCCACTCACGGCAGCGCCACAAGCCTCAGCTTCCCGTGCGCCAGCATCCTCAGCAACAGCAGTCTCATCTACGGCTGCGTCAGCAACGCCACCTTCCTCAAGAAATTCCTCCGTCATCTTCCTTCTCCTTTTCCCAGTAGAACGGCATTTGAAATGTTTCACGTAAAACATTTCAAACTAGCAAAACAAAGGGAGTGTTTCACGTGAAACACTCCCTTGCTGTCAAAGAACGGGTAGGTCTAGCGCTTCTTCTTCGGGCGCGGCTTCTTCGCCTTACGCGTCACCGTGACCTCAACAGGTTTGACCTCAATGGGTTCCTCTGCAGCGACGCGTTCATCGTTCTTGCGGCAGAGGTGCATGGAGAACTGATTCTGGGCAACACCAATGAGAGAGGAGACGCCCCAGAAGAGAAGCACGCCAGCTGGTGAGCTCCAGGAAATCCAGAGCATGAACAGCGACATGACGACCGACATGATGATCATCTGATTCTTCTGCTGAGCGTTCTGATTCCTGAGCTGCTGGAGAACCATCGGCAGGAAGGTGGCGCCCGCGAAGATCACCATGAGGATCAAATAAGGAACAAATGTTCCAAATCCCATGAAGAATGCCTGCTCAGGCGTAGTGATCAGGTTGGGGACCAGCGCGTAGAACGAATAGTCGTGGACTTCCTCGCGCATGCCCATCTCACGCAGCACCTGGAACAGCGCGATGAAGATGGGCATCTGGAGCAGCATGGGGATGCAGCCGGCGAGCGGGTTGAACTTGGCTTCCGCGTAGAGCTTCTGCATCTCCTGGCTCTGACGAACCTGGTCGTCCGCGAAGCGCTCCTGGATGCTGGCGATCTTCGGCTGGATCTTCTGCATCTGGTAGCTCGACTTCGCCTGCTTGTGCATGATCGGCGCCATGATAGCGCGGAAGATGACGGTGACGATGATGATGGCGAGGCCCCAGTCACCGCAGAAGCTGTAGAAGAACTGGATGACGTCGAAGATCCAGTTCTTAAAGACTTCCCACATATTCTTTCCCTTCTGTATCCCGGCGGATCATGTCCGCAGCGCGTCAAGGCACCGGGTCGTAGCCGTGAGGCCCGCCAGGATGACATTTAATCAAGCGCTTGGCCGTCAGGACGAAGCCCTTCCTGAAACCATAGCGCCTGAAGGCAACAAGTCCGTATTCAGAGCATGTTGGAACAAAACGACAGCAGGAGGGGAACAGCGGAGAGATGGCGGCGCGGTAGAACATGATCAGCCAGACGGCAATCATGGACGGAAGCCGCTTCGCTGCAACCCACGCCTTACCCATCAGAGGCGCTCCCATTCCCGAGAGGGGAGTTCCCGAGCATCTTGTCACATGCCTTTAGCACTTTACTATAAGAAGCTCCCGTAATGGAGGATTTCGCGAGAAATATTACATCGTATCCAACCCAAGGGCCGCCGAGGTCGCGACACATCGCGCGCATGCGGCGCTTGGCTGCGTTCCTCCAGACGGCGTTCCCGAGCTTCTTGCCGGCAATAAAAGCAACACGACCATTGCGGCCGTGTTGCTCAACCCCCTCGGTTTTGTTTCCGACAGCACAGCTCCTGATGATGAGCGTGAGGTAGGAGCCCTTCACGCGACGCCCAGAAGCGAAGAGGCCGGAAATTTCAGCGCTGGACTTTATCGTATCCAACGAGTGCTCCCGCTAGACGCAGAGGCGCTTGCGTCCCTTGGCGCGACGAGCGGAGAGAACGGCGCGGCCGCCCTTGGTGGACATGCGAGCACGGAAGCCGTGGCACTTGGCGCGCTTGCGGTTGTTCGGTTGATAGGTGCGTTTCATTTCTGGTCCCTTTCGTGTTCAAAGAGTAACTTTGAAAGTATATAACATCGAAGAAGCATGTCAACGATACAGTGCGAGCAATTCTACCAAATCTGCCGCGCCAAAGCTACTCCGGAAGCTGCTGAGAGATCTGATTCCTTGCTCGTTCGCCAACTTGCGGCTCTCGCAGCATTCGTGTAGGTTGGCTTCCAACCCGACCCACCTCTTCTTTTCTTAGATCTATAAGATATATAAGGTCAGTTGTAACAATAAGGACGGTGGAAAAGTTGAAAACGGGCGAAGGGCCTGCTCAGACAAGGTAAGTTCCGAAGAATCACGGTTGATCGCCTGTACCCTGAATCAACCGTGACTCTGAGCGCCGCTGCTTTTGCCCCGGCGCAGTGGAATAAGGAGGCGCTTTTCAGTCAGCTTTCCCGCTTTGATCCACCTCGCTCCGTCAGCCGCCATCCCTTCCGCGCTCCCCCCCCAGGCGCAGGGGAGAGCACATGCCCTAGAGCTCGCGAATGATCTGCTTGAGCGTCTCGATCTCCTCCTGCACCTCCCGGCTGCCGCGCATCAGCTCCTCGACGGTGGTGACCGAGTGCATGGCGGTCGAATGGTCGCGGTTGAACTTCTTCCCGATGTCGTTGAAGGGAAGGTCGAGCAGCTGCCGGCACAGGTAGATGGCGATCTGGCGCGGGTAAACGATGTTGCGCGCCCGCTTGGGCCCGATGAGGTCGCTGTGCTTGACCTTGAAGAAGCCCTCGACCTCCCGCTGGATGTCCTCCACGGTGAGGTTCTTCGACGTCCCGCCTGAGAAGTGGTTCTCGAGCAGCGCGCGCACGCCCTCCACGGTGAGGTCGGGCTGGTTGAAGAAGGTGATCTGGTAGATGACCTTGGTCACGGCGCTCTTGAGCTCGCGGATGTTGGAGCTCGAGTTCTCCGCGATGTACATCTGGATGTCCTCGGGGATGGTGAAGTGGTCGAGGCCCTCGTTGTCGGCGTATTCCTTGATGAAGCTCTTGACGATGCCGAGCTTCGTCTCGATCTCAGGCGGCTGGATGTCGATGGTGCCGCCCTGGTTGAAGCGCGAGTGGTAGCGCTCGTCGATGTCGATGTTCTTGGGCGCGCGGTCGGCGGAGAGCACGATCTGACGTCCCTGCGTGGTGAGCTTGTTGAATATCTGGAAGACGATGTCGAGCGTCTGCTTCTTGCCCTGCAGGTACTGGATGTCGTCGATGAGGAGCACGTCAGCCTCCTCATAGTGCGTCTTGAAGTTCTTGTAGCTCGACTTCTCCTTGTCGTGCGCGGCGCTGGCCTCCATGTAGTCGGACAGAAGCTCGGCTGAGTCGACGTAGACGGTGCGCAGGTAGGGCTGCGTCTCGCAGATGTAGTTCTGGATGGCGCGCATGAGATGTGTCTTCCCCAGCCCGCTCTTTCCGTAGATGAACAGGGGGTTCAGGGGCGTCTTGCCCGGCATCTCGGCGACGCCGACGGCCATCGAGTAGGCCATGCGGTTCGAGTCCCCGATGACGAAGTTCTCGAAGGTGAGCGTGGAGGTGGGCCCTTCGCAGCCGTTGCGGCGCGTGGCGGCTTTCTGCTGTGCCGCTCGCTGGTCGATGTAGTGGTCGGGATAGGGCGCCTGCGCGGCTGCTGCGCGCACCGAGGCAGTAGGTGCGGTCTGTCGCGCTTCTGCCGCGTGTGTCGAAGCGGTGCGCGTGGGGGTGGCGACCGCTGCGGCAGGGGGGAAGGGGGCGCTGGCTGGTGTTTGGAAGCCCGCGTCGGGCCGGGTCAGCGCGTCAGCCGGTGAGGGCTGAGCGGGGGAGAAGGCGGCTTGGGCGCCGGCGGCTGCGGCGGGCTGCGCTGGCATCGGCGTCGTGGCAGCCTGCGCCGGCGCCTGCACGGCGGGTTTGGCGGCTGCGGTAGTGTCCACCTCGATGACCACGGTGAAGGGAACCTGGTACATCTCGGAGAGCGCGCGCTTGATGACCTCGACGTAATGACGCTCGATCCAGGTCTTGATGAAGTCGTTGTCGGCGGTGAGCATGAGGAACCCCTCGCTCATGGCCTGCGGCTCGAGGCGCGAGAAGAAGGCGTTGATCTGGGACGGGTCGATGCCGTCGTACCCCTTGACGCGCGTGCAGACCTCGCTCCAGTTTTCGTTGATCCTGCTGCTGTCCATGTTCTCCATCCCTTGCTTGCGAATTCGACTAGAGCGCCTGCGCGACGTCGCGGCCGAGCGGCGTGAGGGTGCGCTTCTTCGCGGCGGTCCGCTCGACGAGCCCGGCTTCCTCGAGCTTGCGCAGCGCGACGTGCGTGCTCGACACGGGCGTGTCGGTGAGCTGCGCGATCTCGGTGACGCCGAGCGGACCCTCGTAGAGGAAGAAGGGAAGGAAGTCGCGCTCGCGCGGCGAGAGGGGAGCGAGGGCCATCTGGATGCGGGTCGCCTCATGCGCTGCCATCTGCGAGGCAAACGCGGGATTGACCTGCTGGTACGCTCCCGGCATGCCGGCAGCTTGAGGCATCGTCGCGAACGGCTGGGGAAACTGCGCCGCGGGGACGCCTGCGGTTGCGCCCGCGTAGGCGGCGTCGGCATACGGGTAGGGCGCCCCTGCGTTCTGGGCTCCCATGCCTGCGGCTGGCATTCCCGCGAGCGGGAGTCCCGCACCGGGCATTCCCGTGCCTTGCGGCTGGTACGCGGGCTGCGCGATCATCGGGGGCTGTCCCGCAGCCTGGGGCATCGCCTGCGCTTGTGAAGGCGTCCCCGCCGTGCCGCCGGCTCCTGCCAGCGCCGCCTTCCGAACGGCTCCCGGTGCCTGCGCCTGCTTCGTCGCATCCTCGGGCGTTCCCGCTTGCGCGGCGGGGTTCATGCTGATGGTCACGACGGAGCCCGCGCCCATGTTGTCCTCGATGCTGATGGTGCCGTGAGAGAACTCGAGGTACTCCTTGACGATCGGCAGGCCCGAGCCCACGCCGCGAATGTACTTCTTCATGGGCTCGACGGCCGACGAGAAGCCCGGCAGCTGCGCCTTGTCCTTATGGTTGATGCCCGGCCCCTGGTCAGCGAAGCGAATGGTGCTTCCCCTGTCGAGGATGGACACGATGATCTCCTTGAAGCGCGCGTGGATGAAGTTCTCCGACACCTCGCGAATCACCGTGTAGGGGATGGCGCCTCCCGCCGCCCGCGCCTGCTCGTACACCTTCGACGCGAGGTTCTCGATGTAGGCGCCCGTCTCGGCGGGGGGGATCTCGGTGACGCGCGGCGCGCTGCGCAGGTCGTCATAGAGCGCGATGCGCGCGGTGGCCGACACGTAGGCGTAGTCGTAGGTCGCGCCTGCCGGCTCGTCGGGGACCTCGGGTATGTCGTTCTTCGGCGGGATCTGATCCACGGCTTGCTCCATTTTTAGTACGTTTTCATGGAAGTTCAGGGTTATTCACCGACATTGTAGCTTTTTTCAGGCGTTGAAATCTACTTACCTGCGGTTTTATCAGGCCGAAAAAGAAGTTTTCAACATTTTTCAACAAAATGTGAATACTGAAAGCTGTTCGACAAGGGGTTTTCAAAGTTATTGACATTTAATTCAGAGAAAGTGGAAAACGCTGAAAGCCATGAAAACTACGGCGCGGAAAATCGGCATCTGATGTTAAAAAGTGTTGAGATTTCCCTTGACTTTTCGGCTCTTTAGGTTTCGCCTGCTTGAACTCACTTTTTTTCGTCATGTTCGGGATTACTGGTGAAAAAGCCGCTCCTTTAAGGCGTCCTTATGTTCGCTTTTGTAAAGAATAATGTAAAATACCTGATCAAAGGCTATTTTTAGCGTAAAGTCCCGTTAAATGCCGAAAAAGTAATCAACCGCGTTCTTTAAGCCCGTGTCGCTGCTGATGAGGGGTTTTCTGCTTGATTCCCTTGGTTTGACGTTGCTTGAGATAAGTTATCCACATTTTCCACAAGGGGGAGGGAAAGAATTGTGGAAAACAAGGACGGCTTTCAGCGCCGTGTGGCTGAAAGAAGCCCGAGGAGCGCCTTGGTGACGCTATAATATCCCGAGAACACATCCACCTGTCGTCCGCCCTGTGCTGCTCGTCTCCGTCGGCGGGTTCTTACTGAGAGGTTCGTCACATGAAATTCAGCATAAACAAGTCTGAGCTGCAGAACGCCATATCCATCGTGCTGAAGGGCGTCTCAACGCGCTCGACCCTGCCGGTTCTCTCAGGCATCCTGTTTGACGCCCATGATGACAAGCTCGTGATGCAGGCGACTGACCTCGAGCTCTCCATCCAATACTCCGTCGCGGCGCTCGTGGAGGAGGAGGGCAAGACGGTCGTTCCGGGCAAGCTCTTCTCCGAGATCGTGAAGAACCTCGCCGACGCCGCCGTTCACGTGGAGGCGCGCGACGACCAGGCGTACATCACCTGCGACACTTCGTCGTTCTCCATCAAGGTGCTCAACTACGAGGACTTCCCGGGATTCCCCTCCGTCGACACACACCAGCGCATCGAGGTGCCCTTCGCGCAGTTCTCCTCCATGGTCAAGCGGGTGTCGCGCGTGGTGTCGAAGGATGAGAGCCGCGCCATCCTCACAGGAGTGCTGATCACGCTCGAGGCTGGGCAGCTGCGCATGGTGGCCACCGACTCGTACCGCCTCGCCGTCACCGAAGCCGCGCTGCCCGACGCCACGGCCGATGAGTTCCAGGCGGTGATCGCCGGCAGCTTCCTCTCCGAGATCGCGTCGCTGCCCAAGACCTCCTCACCGGTCTCCATCGCGCTTGCTGACAACCAGATCGTCGTGACCTGCGAGGACACGGTTTTCATCAACCGCCGCATCGAAGGCAACTTCCCCAACTACAAGCAGCTCCTCCCTGACACCTACGCCACCCGCGCCACGCTTGAGGTGGACCGCCTCGTCGCGGGCGTCAAGCGCGCGTCGCTGCTCGGGTCGTCCACCTCGCCGGTGCGCTTCGATCTCAACGGCGCCTCGCAGACCACCCAGATCTCCGCGGCTTCGCAGGACGTGGGCTCCGCGCAGGAAACTCTCCCGTGCGAGATTGAGGGTGAGGACGTGGAGATCGCCTTCAACTACTCCTATGTGCTCGAGGGGCTTTCTGCCGTGTCAGGTGACGAGGTGTACCTCGAGGCCCAGTCGGCGGTCAAGCCGGGCATCTTCCGCGCGTTGCCGCCGGAGAACTACCTGTACCTGGTCATGCCCGTGCGCATCTCGTAAGGACATGCCGAGCTCACGCGCCCGCATGGCGGGAGGCGCGCGGTGACGCTGCGCATCACGGACATAACGTTTCGGAATTTCAGGTCGTATGAGGAGCTGCACCTCGGCGAGCTGGGCATGCTCACCGTGCTCGTCGGTCCGAACGCGGTGGGGAAGACCAACATCGTCGAAGGGGTGCAGCTGCTCACGGCGCTCTCGTCGTTTCGCCATGCCACCATCGACCAGCTCGTGCGGCGTGGGGAAGAATCAGCGCACCTCCGCGCTGCGCTGACCGATGGGAACCGCCTGCTCGACGTGGCGCTTGCAGCTGAGGGGCATGCGAAGCGCTACCGGCTCAACGGCAAGGCGAAGCGCCCTGCCGACCTCAAGGGGCTCGTGCCCTCGGTGACGTTCACGCCTGACGACCTGGGGCTCGTCAAAGGGTCGATGAGCGCGCGCCGCGCCGCGCTTGACGCGCTGGGATCGCAGCTCAACGCGAACTACTACCTGATCCAGAAGGACTACGAGAAGGTCATCCGCCACAAGAACCGCCTGCTGAAGGATGAGGCGTCGCCAGCGCTCATCGACAGCATCAACGAGATGCTCGTGACCTGCGGCGCGCAGCTGACCTGCTACCGCGCGGCGCTCTTCGAGCGGCTGATCCCGTACACGAGGGAGCGCTACGAGCAGATCGCCGGCGGGCGGGAGCGTTTTGGCGCGTGCTACGTGCCGTCGTGGGATGACTGGGAGGAGGACGGCGCGGCCTTGGGCGCAGCTGCTGAGCTGGGCGTGTCCGCTGATGTGGCTCATGAGCCGGAATCCCTCCAGGAGCCCCTCCATCTCACGCGCGACGATGCGCGCACCCGCCTCGAGCATGCGCTGGCGGCCTGCCGCGACGAGGAACTGCGCCGCCGCCGCGCGCTCGTGGGCCCGCATGCCGACACCATCACCTTCATGATCGACGGCAGCAACGCCACTCATTTCGGCAGCCAAGGCCAGCAGCGCACGGTGGTGCTCGCCTACAAGCTCGCCGAGGCGGCGGTGATCGAGGAGGTGCTCGGCGTCAAGCCGGTGCTGCTGCTCGACGACGTGATGAGCGAGCTCGACGGCGCCCGCCGCGAGGCGCTTGTCGGCTACATCTCACGTGACGTGCAGACTTTCATCACCACCGCCAACCTCGCGTACTTCGACGCGGACATGCTCGCCGCAGCTGACGTGGTGGAGCTGCCGCTCAAGCAGGCGCGCAGAGGCTTCACGCAGGCACGCGAGGAAGGGAAGCAGCCGGAAGAGAATGTTTCACGTGAAACATTCGACGCATCGACGCCTGAGGAAGATATGCTGAGCGAAGGATCCCAATCCGCTGTTGCTGGTATTCTCGCACGTCAAACTGATGTGGTGGAACAGTCCTCTTCGCAGCTACACGAAGGGGGAACGCGCGAACCCTTCGGGGCGCATGAGCCTTCGAATGTTTCACGTGAAACATTCGGTTCCTTGGCGCAGCAAGCTGATGCACGGGAGGCATCTGCGCAGGAGAAGGGCGTGACGGCATGAGAAGGCTCGGCAGCGAATTGTCTGCGGTGACAGGCGCCCTCTCCTCAACTGACCAGGCCGCGCGCATCGCACGCCGCGCGGCGCAAGTGCAGGCGATGTTCAAGGAGGCTATCGAGCACATCTACAAGGAGAACGCGCGCTACGTGCTCGAGCATGTGAACGCGGTGTACATCAAGAAGGAGCCGGTTGGCGTGCCGGAGGCGGGCAAGACGGTCCGGGCTCTTCTGATCTACATGGACGACGGCAGCTTCCGCAGCGACGTGCACAGCCGCCAGCACCTCATCATGCTGCTGCTCAAGGAGCGCTATGGCGAGGAAATTGAGGTGTTCAAGACCTTCCCCTCGCGCTTCAACATGAGGAACCGCCACCCGTACGTCCCGCGCGAGCAGGACGCATCCGCCACCGCGCCCGCGCCAGCGGCGCATCCCCTTCCGCTGACGGAGCATGAGCGCGCCCGCGTCAGCCGCGCCGCCGCGAGCATCGAGGACCCGCGTCTGCGCGAGCGCTTCGAGTGTGCCATGGAGGCGTCGCTCTGCCAGGAGAAAGGCGAAAAGGCTGCGAAGGCACGTGGCGTGTAAGCTGACGGCTGGTTTGCAAGAAAACGCCATAATTTTCAGAAAAAGTAAAAACACCACCTGAGAACGCCTGAAATCACGTCGTTTGAGAGTGCGGCACGCTCTTCTTTGATTCTGATATGGTAAAATTGCACGGCAGAGCGCCCTCCTATGGGCGCGTCTTTCATGTTTTGCGACAAAAGGAGCGTGTCAATTGGCAGCAAAACCAGATCATTACGACGGTTCCGACATCCAAGTCCTCGAGGGCTTGGAGGCAGTTCGCAAGCGCCCCGGCATGTACATCGGCTCGACGGGCCCGCGCGGCCTGCATCATCTGGTGTACGAGGTCGTGGACAACTCAGTCGACGAGGCGCTCGCGGGCTACTGCGACAAGATCGAAGTGTGGATCCACGCTGACAACTCAATCACCGTCGCCGACAACGGCCGCGGCATTCCCGTAGACAAGCATCCGAAGGAGAAGATCCCCACCGTCGAGGTGGTCCTGACCATCCTGCACGCCGGCGGAAAGTTCGGCGGCGAGGGCTACAAGGTGTCGGGCGGCCTGCACGGCGTGGGCGTCTCGGTGGTGAACGCCCTGTCCACGCGCGTGGAGGTGTTCGTCAAGCGCGACGGCAGCGAGTACAAGATCGCGTTCGACCACGGCAAGACGGTCGAGAAGCTGAAGAAGCTCGGCCCCGCGAAGGGAACGGGCACCAAGACCACCTTCTGGCCCGACCCCGAGATCTTCACCGAGACCACCGTCTACGACTACGACACCCTGGCCAACCGCTTCCGCGAGATGGCCTTCCTGAACAAGGGCCTCAAGATCATCTTGCACGACGAGCGCGTCACCGACGCCGAGGGCAACCCCCGCACTGAGGTCTTCCAGGCGCAGGGCGGCATCGTCGACTTCGTCAAGTACCTGAACGAGGGCCGCGAGACGCTCAACAAGCCCGTCTACTTCGAGGCGGAGAACGAGGACGGCACCGTCGAGGTGGCGCTCCAGTGGTCGACCTCGTACTCGAGCAACTCGGTCATGGCGTTCGCCAACAACATCAACACGCACGAGGGCGGCACGCACCTCGACGGCTTCAAGCAGGCCATCACGCGCACCATCAACGAGTACGCGCGCAACAAGGGCCTGCTCAAGGAGAAGGACGCGAACCTGTCGGGCGAGGACGCGCGCGAGGGCCTCGCGGCCATCATCTCAGTGAAGCTGCACGACCCGCAGTTCGAGGGCCAGACTAAGACGAAGCTCGGCAACACCGAGATCCGCCCGCTCGTGCAAAACGCCGTGACGCGCGGCCTGGCCGAGTACCTCGAGGAGAACCCCACGCCCGCGAAGCGCATCGTGGGCAAGGCCACCCAGGCGCTCAAGGCGCGCGAGGCCGCCCGCAAGGCGCGTGAGATGACGCGCCGCAAGAACGTGCTCGACTCGTTCGCGCTGCCCGGCAAGCTGGCCGACTGCTCCTCGAAGGACGCCTCCCAGTCCGAGATCTTCATCGTCGAGGGCGACTCCGCAGGCGGCTCCGCGAAGCAGGCGCGCGACCGCAAGACGCAGGCCATCCTGCCCCTGCGCGGCAAGATCCTCAACGTGGAGCGCGCGGGCCTGCACCGCTCGCTCTCCTCTGACACGATCTCGTCGCTGATCACGGCCATCGGCACGAACATCGGCGACGACTTCGACGCCGAGAAGGCGCGCTACCACCGCATCATCATCATGACTGATGCCGACGTCGACGGCGCGCACATCCGCATCCTGCTGCTCACGTTCTTCTACCGCTACATGCCCGAGCTCATCAACCTCGGCTACATCTACATCGCCCAGCCCCCGATCTTCGGCGTGAAGAAGAAGAACTCGCGCACTACCAAGATCGAGCGCTACATCTACGACGAGAGCGCGCTGTCCGAGGTGCTCGCCGAGATGGGTGGCGCCGAGAAGTACGACGTGCAGCGCTACAAGGGCCTCGGCGAGATGGACCCCGAGCAGCTGTGGGAGACCACCATGGAGCCGCAGAGCCGCACGCTTCTGCAGGTGAACATCGACGACGCCGCCGAAGCTGAGCGCGTGGTGAGCGAGCTCATGGGCGACCAGGTCGAGCCGCGCAAGGAGTTCATCCAGAAGCACGCCCGCGACGTGCGGTTCCTCGACATCTAGGAGCCGCGCGGGTTGGCAGCTGCCGGCGGGAGCCGATGACGGCTGCCCTGGCGGCGTTGCTAGCGGATGCGCCTGGCATGCAACGACTGCGAGCGCGCGCCGTGTCGAAAGCGCCGCATCACCGCGAACGCTGCGAATGCCGTAGGCGCCGCAAGTGCTGCGGCCGCCGCGTGCGAGCCGCAGGTGACGAGGCGGCGCCATCCGGGCGATTTTGCGAAACGCGTTTTGCAAAACGCATTTGAGTGTGAAATATGTCCGAAAGGAGACATATGACTGAAGAAAACGAGGGCCTGTCTCGCGACGGTCTATCGAATGACAACCTGTCAAGCGGAGATCAGCCGGACGCCGCCCTGTCAAGTGATAACCTGTCAAGCGACACCCTGTCCCGCGACGCCCTGTCAAGCGACAGCCTGCCGAACGACGGCGCATCCCGCGACAGTCTGCCAGCTGAGGGCTTCGTCTCCGAGGAGGAGCGCGCGAAGTCGATGCTCGTGGACATGCCGAACCCCCACGGCGCCGTCATCGAGGGCGCGAACGGCGGCGAGGGAACCATCGTCCGCTCGGCCTACCTGGGCAAGGAGATGCAGGCGTCCTTCCTCGAGTACTCCATGAGCGTCATCGTGGCCCGCGCGCTGCCTGACGTGCGCGACGGCCTCAAGCCGGTCCACCGCCGCATCCTGTACGCCATGAACGAGTCGGGCTACCTGCCGAGCAAGCCGCACATGAAGTCGGCGCGCACGGTCGGCGACGTCATCGGCAAGTACCACCCCCACGGCGACGTGGCGGTGTACGACACCATGGTGCGCCTGGCCCAGCCGTTCTCCATGCGCCTGCCCCTGATCGACGGCCACGGCAACTTCGGCTCCATCGACGGCGACTCCGCGGCGGCCATGCGCTACACCGAGGCGCGCCTCGACAAGCCCGCCATGGAGCTTCTGCGCGACCTCGACAAGGAGACCGTCGACTTCATGCCGAACTACGACGAGAGCCTCCAAGAGCCGAAGGTGCTGCCCGCGCGCTTCCCGAACCTGCTGGTCAACGGCTCGAACGGCATCGCCGTGGGCATGGCCACCAACATCCCGCCGCACAACCTCGGCGAGACGATCGACGCCACGTGCCTGATGCTGGAGAACCCGGACGTGACCACCGAGGAGCTCATGCAGGTGCTCCCCGGCCCCGACTTCCCCACGGGCGGCCTGATCATGGGCAAGAAGGGCATCCTCGACGCGTACGAGACGGGCCACGGCGGCCTCACGGTGCGCGCGAAGTGCACCATCGAGGAGAAGAAGAACGGGCGCTCGTCCATCGTGGTGAAGGAGATCCCGTACCAGGTCAACCGCAAGCGCCTGCTTGAGAAGCTCGGCGAGCTCGTGCGCGACAAGAAGCTGCCCGAGATCTCGAACATCCACGACGCCGCCGACCGCCGCGGCATCGACATCATCATCGACCTGAAGGCCAACGCCATTCCGCAGGTGGTGCTCAACAAGCTGTACAAGCACACGCAGCTGCAGGTGGGCTTCGGCTGCAACATGCTGGCGCTCGTCGACGGCGCGCCGCGCGTCCTCTCGCTCAAGGAGATCCTGTTCTACTACATCGAGCACCAGAAGGACGTCATCGTGCGCCGCACGCGCTACGAGCTGGCGAAGGCCGAGGAGCGCGCCCACATCCTCGAAGGCTACATCATCGCGCTCGACAACATCGACGAGGTCATCCACATCATCCGCTCGTCCGAGACCGACAAGGAGGCCGCGGCGCGCCTGACCGAGCGCTTCGGCCTCACGAAGCGCCAGACCGACGCCATCCTCGAGATGCGCCTGCGCCGCCTCACCGGCCTCGAGCGCACCAAGATCGAGCAGGAGCTGGCCGATCTGCGCGAGAAGATCGCGTACTACAAGCGCGTGCTGCAGGACGAGGCGCTCGTGCGCGGGATCATCCGCGACGAGCTGCTCGAGATCAAGCGCAAGTACGCCACCCCGCGTCGCACCAAGATCACGGGCGAGGCGAAGGACATCGAGGTGGAGGACCTGATCGCCGACGAGTCCATGGTCGTCACCATGACGAAGGCAGGCTACATCAAGCGCCTCCCGGTGAGCACGTACCGCCAGCAGAAGCGCGGCGGCAAGGGCATGCAGGCGGTGAACCTCAAGGACTCCGACTTCGTGGAGCACCTGTTCGTGGCGTCGACGCATTCCTACATGCTGTTCTTCTCCACGGCGGGCAAGGTGTACCGCCTCAAGGTGTACGACATTCCCGAGGCGTCGCGTCACGCGCGCGGCACGGCGATCGTGAACCTGCTGCCGCTGGCGAAGGGCGAGACGATCTCGGCGGTCATCGCCACCAAGGACTTCCCTGAGAACGAGTACCTCATGTTCGCCACGGCGCAGGGCATGGTGAAGAAGACCTCCATGAACCAGTACGACCGCACGCGCCGCGACGGGTTGATCGCCATCAACCTGAAGGACGACGACGAGCTGATCGCCGTGCACCGCGTGGCGGAAGGCGAGAAGGTCATCATGGTGTCGAGCGCCGGCAAGGCCATCCTGTGGAAAGAGGACGAGGTGCGCGCCATGGGCCGCGACACCATGGGCGTCCGCGGCATGAACGTGCCAGCTGACGCGCATGTCCTGGGCATGGAGATCGCCAAGCCCGGCACGGACCTGTTCGTCATCACCGAGAAGGGCTTCGGCAAGCGCACGCCGATCGAGGAGTACCCCGAGCACCATCGCGGCGGGCAAGGCGTGTACACCATCACCATGACGCAGAAGAAGGGCCTGCTGTCGGTGATGAAGATCGTCGGGCCCGACGACGAGATCATGATCATCTCCGAGGAGGGCGTGGTCGTGCGCACCCCGGTCAAGGGCATCTCCGAGCTGGGACGCTCGACGCAGGGCGTGTGCGTGATGAAGATCCAGGGCAAGGACCGCGTGACGGCCGTGGCCATCTCCTCGACGGGCGGCAAGAAGAGGGTTGCCAAGGACGGCGCCGGCGAGGATGGCGCGCAGATGGGCCTGATCGAGCACGGCGAAGTCAGCGAAGACGACATCGACGCCGAGTAGAGCTGCGGCGTTGCGGGCTGCGGGCGGCGGCGCGGCGAGCGCTGGCGCTGGCGGTCGGTAGCGTGCTAGTGGCGTGAGCCGCGCTAGCAGATTGGCAGCGTGTGCTGCGAAAGCAGGCGCTGACTGATCTCTGGCGGGTCGGCGGCGGGCTGCGGCGCTGCGAGCCGTGAGTCACCGGCGTACATACGTAGAGCGGGGGGAATGTTTCACGTGAAACATTCCCCCCGCTTCTTTTCTTCGCAGTCCCTTTCGGCGTGTCTTGCGAATCCTAACTTGCGAAATCGTCCGGGGCGATTCCCTCCAAGAAGGTGCGAAACTCCTGCAGCTCGCTCTCCTCGTCCTTGTTGTCCTTGAAGAGGTAGGGGAACGACGCCTTCTCCAGCACGTCCTCCTCAATGTAGAACGGCGCCTCCTGGCGCAGCGCGAGCGCGAGCGCGTCGGTGGGACGCGCGTCGAGCTCGATCAGCCGCGCACCTTGGCGCAGGACGAGCTGCGCGTAGAAGGTCTGCCCCTTCACCTGGTTGATCACCACGTGGTCGACGCGCGCGTCGAGGTTGGTCATGGCGTCGAGGAAGAGATCGTGCGTCATGGGCCGGGGGAGCCTCACGTGCTCGATGGCCACGCCGAGCTGGGACGCCTCGGTCACGCCGATCCAAATGGGCACGATGCGCGACTTCCCCGCAGGCGAGTCCTCCACGGGCTCGAGCACGAGCACCGAAGGCTGCGCGGGGCCCGTGACGATGAGCGTGAGCACGTGAAGTGGAACCATGGAATCCTCCTGCTGACCTGAGCGTGTTTCGCTAAGCTTAGCTGATGGGGAAACGGCGGCCAACCTCGGCGCTCGACGAATCCAGACGGCGGCCGGACTGAGGGATGGCCGGCCCCTATGCCCTGCGCGGCCCAAACATCCCGCGCTGCGCGCGGGCGAGCTCCAGGCACTCTGCAGCCGCTAAACGCGGTTCTCGGCTCCCCACACGCAGAGCTGGTCGAGCACCTTCATCAGCGACTCTCCGCGCTCGGTCAAAGAGTACTCGACTTTCGGCGGTATCTGCGGGTAGGCTTCGCGATGGACGAGGTCGTCAGCTTCAAGCTCCTTGAGGTTCTGCGAGAGCGTCTTGTCCGAGATTCTTCCGAGGTAGCGCTTCATCTCGTTGAAGCGCACCGGCTGATACTCCATGAGGCAGTAGAGGATCACCATCTTGTGCTTGCCGGATATGAGCGACAGCGTGTAGCTGTACCCCGTCTCCTCGAAGCGCGCCTCTCCTATGCAGGGGAGTTCTTCCTTGGCGAATTCGCTTTCTTCCAAGATAGTACCTTTCATTGAAGTTCGTACTTGATGAGGGAAAAGATTGTGGTTTCATACGATACATCGAACGTTCCCCGCAGTGAAGGAGAAACCATGGGAAAGAAGATCGTCGTCATCAACGGAAGCCCGCGCAAGAACGGCAACACCGCGCGCATGATCAAGGCGTTCGCGGAGGCGAGCGAAGCGAAGGGCAACGCGGTCGTCGAGTTCAACGCCGCGCTTTCGAACATAGGCGGATGCCATGCCTGCGAAACCTGCTACAAGAGCGGGAAGCCCTGCACCTACGATGACGACTTCAACACGATCGCCCCTGATCTGCTTGAGGCCGATGCCATCGTGTTCGCCTCCCCGACCTACTGGTACTCCTTCCCGGGGCAGATCAAGAACGCGATCGACAAGCTCTACTCCTTCGCCATCGGCCAGAAGCCGATAGGCGGCAAGGACGTCGCGCTCATCGCCTGTTGCGAAGAGGAGGACCCGGCCGTGATGGACGGCCTGAGCCTGCCCTTCGACCGCATCGCCGCTCTGCTGAAGTGGAACGTGGTCGGCAAGGTGCTGGTTCCGGGCGTGCTGAACGAGGGCGACGTCGACAAGACCGACGGCTGCAGCCAGGCCGCCTCGCTTGCGGAGAAGTTCTAGAAGGGGAGATGCGTCGGCGGGCTGGCTGTCGGGCTGGCCGGCAGGCGAGCTGCCGGCGAGCTGCCGGCAGATTGGCCGCCCGCAGGTTGGTCACCAGCCGACACATTACCACGTTCGCGTCGAGATTTGCAGCCTTGAACTTCGCGCCTCTTCGCGGTATTAAGCATTGACCGCGATTATGGAAGGGGTGGGGCGCATGGACGCAAACCCATGGCTTTCAGTGCTCTCAAGGGCGCGGGCAAACTCGATGAGCTCGACGTTGGCAGAGGTGAACGAACGGCTGGCCGCAGGAGGGCTCTCCGTCTCCCGCGAGGACGTCCGGATGCTCGCAGAGCGCAGGGAAGAGGCGCTGGCGGAAGCCGGGCGGGTGGAGTTCGGGACGCCTGCGATCGCAGCCGTGGCGGAGGCCGTGGCGACGTCGCCGTGTCTCTCGCAGGAGCGTGTCGCGCGCGATTTGGCAGAGCTCCAAGACGCGTTCTACGCCATTCGGGACGAGCTGCCGGCAGACGTTCCCGACGCTGAGATAGCCGAGGCCCTACGCGGCTGCCTGGACGCGTGGGGCGACGCGGCCGAGGTCGCCGCGCTTCCGGCAGAGGAAGTCATGCGCTACTCGGAGGAATACGTGCGCACCGCCGAGGCGGAGAGCCTTGGTGAATACCGCATCATCGACGACGAGGGACGCGCATACGTCTTCGACCCCGCCGAGTGGGACTATGATGAGCAGTCGGACGGCTGGGACGGCGAGGGGTGGGCCGATGACTGGGACGATTAGCGTGCGCGACGACACCCCCGATTTCGCACGGGCTTCGGACAACTTCGCTCGCCTGGTGGCGCACGTCGCCAGACTGTACTGCGCGGGCGGCTCCTCCAGCGTGTCCGCCTGCGAGGCGAACGAGCTCGCGGCGTCGGTGGCCTACTCGCTAGGCATCGCGCGTGCGACTCCCAAGGAGGCCGCACGGGTGCTCGACGTCGACGACCCGATCGCGCTCTGGCATGACGGCATTGACGCGCTCAACAGGCGGATCGACGACGTACTCGCCCTCTGGCGCGAGGTCGTGGCGGTCATGCCGCCCATTCGCAACGTGGCCCTTCGCGACACGCTGGCGAGCCTCGGCGAGGTGAAGAAGCGCTACGACGTCTACTTCGCCGCGGATGAGGTTCCCTGCGACATCGATTACCAGCTGAGCGAGCCGGTCGATCCCGGCCTCATGGGCGTCGACTACCTTGAGGCGTGGCTGGCGCAGCTCCTCGCGGAGGCGCGCTGGATCGCGCGGTTCGACGTGGGCAGCTGCGTGGCCGTGCTTGAGCGGGCTTGCCCCGACTACCGCGGTCTGCACGTGAACCTCTACGACCTGCTACTTCCGCACGAGGGCGAGCTCGTGTCCGCCAAAGCTGGTTGACGGGCGGCGTGGCTTTCGGCCCGCCTGTGCTGATGAGACTTCTGGTATGCGCGGCGCGATCGCCTGCTCCCGTGCTTCTGCTTGCGCTTCTGCCGACGCAGCTCGAAGCACCCCCGGTGGGGGTTGAGGTTCCGATGAAAGCGCGCGCTGTGTTCGAAAATGAAAACACCCGCACCCCGAAGGGTACGGGTGAACTCTGTATGGTGGAGCATAGAGGGATCGACGCGCACTTGCTGCGCAAGTCCGCAACCTCCTCGCACCTTCGGTGCTCGGACCAGAATGCGCCACCGGCGCATTCTGCCCTCGCGGGGTTCGATCCCTGCGAGGTTAACGAAAACGGCCGCCAACCTGCGTCGACGGCCGTATTGGACTTGGTGGAGCATAGGGGGATCGAACCCCTGACCTCAGGCTTGCAAAGCCCGCGCTCTCCCAGCTGAGCTAATGCCCCGTGTCGCCAAGCGCCGCTTCCCGATGTTTCACGTGAAACATTCTGCGAAAAGCACCCAGACATTAATAAACGCTCCACCGGCTAACTCGGCTCACGGTGGAGCGTTTATCGCAAAAATGGTGGGCCCGAATGGATTTGAACCAGCGACCTCACGCTTATCAGGCGTGCGCTCTAACCAACTGAGCTACGGGCCCTTGAAAAAGTGCTTGGATATCATACACCTGACTTGGCGTGCGCTGCAAGAAGTAATTCTAACTTTTTTGAAATTATCTGCCCGTCTGGATGGTCTGGATGGGGTTGCGCCCTGCGCGCCGCGAGGTGATCCAGCAAAGTGGATGTACGCCAGGTCCGCGCTGCAGGTTCGCAAATGCCTTCGGTCACGAAACGGGGCGCCCTGTCGTTGCAGCGGGGAGTTCGCCTTGCTGGGGATGGCTACAGGATCAGGTAGGCTGCCGCGGCTATCACCAAGAGGTGCGCAGGGTAGTAGGCGTAGAAGAACCACTTGAGGGGTCGGCCGCGGCGGCCCCGGTAGCGGGTGATGAAGGCTGCGGCGAAGAGGAACCCGACGCAGGCGTAGCCGAGCTCGCACCAGGAGGTGAACAGGGCCGTCGTGCCTGCAAGCGAATAGGAGGGAAACGAGCCGCCCGTCAGGATGTTCGCGAGGGCAGGGACGCCCGTCGAGGCGAGGGGGACGAGCGTGGTCAGCATGACGCCGCGTGCCCCTTGGCCTCTGAGCTCGTGGAAGAGGAAGATCATGAGAGGCCCGATCACGGGCCAATCGCAGAAGGAGCTGATGCCGAGCGCGAGGCAGAAGCATGTGGCGAACGCGCCGGTGCTTTTGCAGTGGTCGCGTGCATAGAGGATGCCCAGGCCGGCGAGGAGCGTGAACATCACGTTTCCCACAAGGCCCCACAGCAGGGAGAAGGGGACCTGCGATACGAGGGCGAACACGAGGAGCCGCTTGGCATAGCGTCGTACGTTCGAGGTGTGCGCGTACCCTTCTGACACGAGGAACGCCATGACGGGGAAGGTCATGCCGCCGAGCGCATAGAGGACGAGGAGCGCGGGGGCGCCCCATGGATCACATCCTGCGAAAGCGCCCGAGAACACGTTTGCCACGTGGTTGCAGGTCATGCCGATGATGGCAGCTACCTTGAGGGTGAACGCAGACACACCCGGACGCATGCCGCTGGCTGCGTGGGCTGTCTCGGCGGGTGACGCGGCGCCTGTTTCGTGGGATGCCGCGGTGGAAGGTGCGGCGCCTGCTTCATGGGCTGGCTCGGTGAGCGATGCGACGTCCGATTCGTGGGATGCCGCGGCAGGTGACGTGGCGCCTGTTTCGTGAGATGCCATGGCGGCCCCCGGGCTTGGCAGCACGGCGGGTTCGGACGCGCTGGTTGCGTTGGGGACACTCGATATGTTGGAGGGGCCAGTCGGCACGGCGAGTCCAGCTTTCTTCGTTGCTCTTGGCGTGTTTTGCGAAGTGCGTTTCGCAAAACACGCCGGGGGAGTTGGGGAGATTATACTTTACCCATGAAGATCAGAGACGCATACGCGCGGTACCGGGTCTTTGACAGATGAATAGGTTATCCAGATTCTGATCGCCCCGATGAACGGGGCTTTTTTGTTGCCCGATGTCAAATTTGTCAATATTGATATATGGTACTTTTGGGTACTTTCTAGTATAATA
>NZ_JAAKEE010000018.1:0-50208 GCF_011038995.1 Adlercreutzia sp. ZJ242 | reverse complement strand
GGCAGGGGCGGCGGTCGTGCGGCTCGCGGCGCCGGGCGCGATGGCGGCCTCGCAGCCCCCCGCGGCCGGCGCGGCCAACGCAGCCTGCGCGGACCTCTCCGCGGCGGCGGCGCTCATCACCTGCTCGAGGTAGAACGCGAAGCCCGCCGCCGGGCGCTCCACGCCGTAGGCGCCGATCATGTGGTCGTAGCGCCCGCCCGAGCCGAGCGGCGAGCCGAGGTGCGGCGAGTACGCCGCGAACACGATGCCCGTGTAGTAGTCGAACGAGCTCATGACCGAGAAGTCGATCAGGATGCGGTCGGCCAGGCCGCGGTCGGCCAGCGCGTTGAACGTGCGCTCGAACTCGTCGAGGCCGTCGGCGCAGCCGAGCGGCACCACGAGCGAGCGCACGGCCTCGATGGCCTCGACGCCGCCGCGGATGCGCGGCAGCGCGCGGATGGCGTCGGCGTAGGCCGGGGCCACGCCCGCGACGTCCACCTCGAGCGCGGCGCCGTCGAGGTCGGTCAGGCGGTCGAGCTCCACGAAGTCGGACGCGTGGTACGCCTCGAGCACGGCGGCCTTCCACGCCTCGGGCGCGCCCGAGCGGTCGAGCAGCGCGCGCAGGACGCCCACCGTGGCGAGCGCCAGCGAGAAGTCGTCCACGCCGCTCTCGCACACCGCGTCGATGAACAGCCCCACGATCTCGGCGTCGGCCTCAAAGCCCTCCTCGCCGATGCACTCAACGCCGAACTGCGTCACCTCGCGCTCGGCAGCCTGCGCGTCGGCCTCCGTCTCGCGGAAGACGCGCTGCGTGTAGCGGAAGCGCAGCGGCCCCTCCTCGTTGCGCAGGCGCGTGGCGCACATGCGCGCGATCTGCAGCGTGACGTCGGGGCGCATGGCCAGAAGGTCGCCGCGCGAGTCGAAGAACTTGAACGACGAGCCCGGCAGGCGCCCGCCGGCGCGCATGACGTCGAGGACCTCGAGCGTGGGGGTCTCTATGGGGAGGTAGCCGCGGTCAGCGAAGAGCTGCTGCACCGCGCGCGTGATCGTCTCTCTCGCGCGCGCCTCCTGCGTGAGGACGTCGCGGAAACCAGAGGGGGTGACAAGGTTCACAGGTGCTTTCCTTCTCCAACGTATTCTCAGACAGCTTATGGTACTGCTCGCGCGCCGCCCGGGTAAGCAGCGCGGCGAAAACAGCGGATTTTCAGCATGCGCCGTCGGCGTGTGATCCCGACAGCGTCCCATACTTTAGCACAGTAGAGTGATAAAGCAAGCACGCACGCTCAATTGCGTGCAAGAAGGCTGCCGAAAGGCAGGGAGCGAGCCCTACTCCACCGGCTCGATGACGAGGGCGCGCAGGATGCCGGGGGTCTCGTAGGCGCGCTTGCCCGCGCCCATGCCCACGCGCTTCACGGCGAAGCGCTCGGGGAGCTTGTCGGTCGTGCGCACGGCGGCCGCCACAGCGGCGCCTGTCGGCGTCACGAGCTCGCCGCGCACGTCGAGCACGCGCAGCACGAGGCCATGGGCGGCGGCGATGTTGACCACCGCGGGAACGGGCACGGGGATGACGCCGTGCTGGCAGCGCACCGTGCCGCGCCCCTCCGCGAGCTCGGTGACCACCACCTCCTCCACGTGCAGGCTGTCGAGCGCCGCGGCGACGGCCACCACGTCAGCGATGGAGTCGACGGCTCCCACCTCGTGGAAGTGGACTTCGCCGACGGGCACGCCGTGCGCCTGCGCCTCGGCCTCGGCTATGATCGCGAACACCTCGCGCGCGATCTCCCTCGCATGGGGAGTCATGTCGGCGGCGTCGATGAGCGCGGCGATCTCCGCCATCCCGCGGTGCTCGTGCGCCTGAGCGCCCTCGTGCGGATGCAGATGCGCGGGTGCGCCAGCGCCTTCGCGCGGGTGCGCGTGATCCCCTTCGCACGAGCAGCCCTGCGGATGCGCATGCGCCTGATCGCCCACGCCCTCATTCGCACGAGCGCCCTCATGCGCATGCGCCTGAGCGCCCTCGTGCGAATGCCCGGGCTCGCGACCTGCGCCGTGCAGGTACTCCATGTCGTGGTCGTGGTTCTCGTGCTCCGCGTCGAGCACCACGTCGAAGTCGCACACGTCCAGGCCCGACTTCACCACGCGCGTGATGCGCACCTCGAACCCCTCGACCGGCAGGCTCTCGAGGGCGCGGCGCACCGCCTGCTCGTCAGCGCCCGCGTCGAGCAGCGCCGCCGCGCACATGTCGCCGCTGATGCCCGACGAGCACTCCAGCCATAAAACGCTTCCCACTCAAACTCCCTTCCCAAAGCGTCATGCTCACAACGCGCCGCGCCCGCCGGCGCTGCGCAGCCCACGATGTTTCACGTAAAACATCGGTTCGCACAAACGAATGTCTCACGTGAAACACGCTCGACTGGACGACCGCGCGATCGCCCGGCTGCTCACGCTGCGTGCCGCGCGCCCTCACACGCCGCGCCCGCCACCGGCCCTATGCGTCCGCGCGGGCGGAGAGGTGGTTGATGAGGCTCGCCTGGTAGGCCGCGCCGAACCCGTTGTCGATGTTGACCACCGACACCCCGCTCGCACACGAGTTCAACATCGCGAGCAGCGCCGTCACGCCGCCGAACGCCGCCCCGTAGCCCACGGACGTGGGCACCGCGATCACCGGGCACGCCACCATGCCGCCGATCACGCTGGCGAGCGCGCCCTCCATGCCCGCCACGGCGATGACCACCTGCGCGCGGGCGAGCTCGTCCGAGCACGCGAGCAGCCGGTGGATGCCCGCCACGCCCACGTCGAGCAGGCGCACCACCTCGTTGCCGAGGAACTGCGCCGTGAGCGCCGCCTCCTCGGCCACGCCGACGTCGCTCGTGCCCGCCGCGGCGACCACGACCACGCCGTCGCCGTCGGGCTCGGGCATGCCGCCCGCCACGCCCAGGCGCGCCTCGGGGTAGTACGCCAGCTCGCACGCGCCCCCCAGAAGCTCCTGCGCCGCGGCGCGCTTCTCCTCGTCGAGCCGCGTCACCAGCACGCGCGGCTGGCCGCCCTCGAGCAGCGCCCGCACGATGCCCGCGACCTGCGCGGGCGTCTTCCCCTCGCCGAAGACCACCTCGCCGGCGCCCTGCCGCGCGGCGCGCGCGAGGTCAGCCCGCGCGTACCCGAGGTCGGCGAAGCCGCGCGCCTGGTCGATCTCGGCGCACAACGCACGAGAAGCCTCGTCAACGGCGAGGCTTCCCTCTGCGACGGCGCGCAGCATGTATTCGATTTCCCGTGCCTTGCAAACCATGAAGCGCTAGCAGTTCTCCTCCGTGAAGCGGATGGCGTTCTCACCCGCCAACACCGTCTCCTCGTAATTCTCGATCTTGTAGTCAAGTTTCGCAAGAGCTTCCTGAAGCTCTCGGATGCGTCCCCTGAGGCGGCTGCGCTGCTGCTCGAGCAGATCCCTGCGCTGAAGCAACGTGACGTCACCCTGCTCGAGCAGCTCCATGTACTCGACGAGAGCCTCGATGGACATGCCCGCATCGCGCATGCACTTGACGAACTCAACTGTTCGGCAGCTGCTCTCGTCGTAGTCACGAATGCCGCTCTTGTTGCGCGGCACGTGGCGGAGGAGTCCGATCCTTTCGTAGTACCGAAGGGTGTCGGCAGAGATATCGTACCGTTTGCTCACTTCTGCAATCTTCATTGCGCTCCTTAATTTGCAAACGTAATCATCCCCACATTAATTTGCAAAACGTAATTTTCCCCACATCCAATAGGGCGTATTACACCATATGGAGTTAACTGCAAGTCAATACACGCGCAATGATTCCGCCCGCGTAGGGCACGATTCCTCCACAAAGGAGAAGCCGCGCCCCATGCAGGCTCGAGCCGAAGCCCGACCGCCGCCGAGCCGCGCCAAATCCGCGCTCACGCGGCGGCGCTTCCCGGCCGAAAGGGCGCCGAAGGCAGGGTCACGAAGCGAGCAGCACCGCCTGGTACATGCTCCACACCATGAAGACGATGAAGGCGAGCACTGCCGTCACCACGCACTTCACGGGCAGGGGCCAGTCGCCGCGCCACATGAGCACCAAGCCCACGGGCCAGAACACCACCAGGAAGAAGATGATCCAGAACGTCTCCTGGTACCACTTCTTGGCAGAAGGGTCGCGAACGATGGTGTTCGCCTCCCGATGGCTGCGGTGCTGCCAGTCGCCCGGCCTGCGCTCGTCGCCCATGACGCCTCCCCTCCGCTACTCGGCAAGCCTCCTCGCCAGCAGCTCGTTGATGACCTTCGGGTTGCCTTGTCCTCGCATCTTCTTCATGCACTGTCCCACGAAGAACCCTATGACCTTGGTGTTGCCGTCCTTGTAGCGCGCCACCTCGTCGGGGTTCGCGGCGATCACCTCGGCGACCACGGCCTCGATGGCGCCCGCGTCGGACACCTGCTTCATGCCGCGCTCCTCCACGATGGCCTCCGGGTCCTTGTCCTCGGCGAGCACCGCGGCGAAGACCTGCTTGGCCTGCTTGGACGAGATGGCATCGGACGCCTGCAGCCGCACGAGCTCGACGGCGCGCGCGGGGGAAAGCGGCGTGGCGGCCAGCGCCACGCCCTCCGCGTTCAGGTACGCCGTGACGTCGTTGATGACGAGGTTCGCCACCGGCTTGGCGAGCTTGGCCGCCTCGTCGCCGGCCGCCTCCATACACGCCTCGAAGAAGCGGGACGTCTCGCGGTGCTCCACCAGATGGCGCGCGTCGTAGGCCGTAAGCCCGAACGCCTCCTCGAAGCGGCGGGCCTTCTGGTCGGGCAGCTCGGGCAGCTTGGCGCGCACGCGCTCGACGAACGCGTCGGACAGGTCGTAGGGCGCCAGGTCGGGCTCGGGGAACAGGCGGTAGTCGTCGGCCGTCTCCTTCACGCGCATCACGATGGTGCGCTTGGCGGAAGGATCCCAGTGGCGCGTCTCCTGGTAGATGACGCCGCCCTCCTCGAGCACCTCCGCCTGGCGGCAGATCTCGTAGGCCAGGCCGTCGTGCAGGTTCTTGAACGAGTTCATGTTCTTGAGCTCGGTCTTCGTGCCGAACTCCTTGGCCCCACGGCGGCGCAGGCTCACGTTGCCGTCGCAGCGCAGCGAGCCCTCCTCCATGGAGCAGTCCGAGATGCCGATGGCCAGGTAGATCTGGCGCAGCTTCTGCATGAACAGGCGCGCCTCCTCGGGCGTGCGCAGGTCGGGCTCGGTTACGAGCTCGATCAGGGGCGTGCCCGCGCGGTTGTAGTCCACGAGCGAGTGCGTGGCGCCCGCGATGCGGCCCTCGCCGCCGCCGACGTGCACCATCTTGCCCGCGTCCTCCTCCATGTGGATGCGCGTGATGCCCACGTGCGCCACGTAGCCGTCCTCGGTGCGCGTGATGTTGCCGTCGCTCTCGCCCGCGGCCAGGTCGTCCAGGCGGTAGCGCTCGCGCGCGGCCGGGCCGTCGACGTCGAGGTCCAGGTGCCCGCGCATGCAGAACGCCACGGGGCCCTGGGTGGTCTGGAAGTTCTTCGCCATGTCGGGGTACATGTAGTTCTTGCGGTAGAACATCGAGTGCTTCTCGATGTCGCAGTTGGTGGCCAGGCCCGCCAGCACGATGGACTCGATGGCGGCCTTGTTCGGCACGGGCAGGGCGCCCGGCAGCCCCAGGCACACGGGGCAGGTGTGGGTGTTCGGGTCGGCGCCGAACTCCAGCTTGCAGCCGCAGAACATCTTCGTGTCAAGCGTGGTCAGCTCGGCGTGGATCTCGAGGCCGATGACCGCCTCCCACGTCTCAAAAACCTCTTCGAGCTTCTTCACGAGCTACTCACCCGCCTTTCCGTCGGCGAAGTCAGGCGCGACGGGCGCCGGGCCGTAGACCGTCTCGAGAGCCGCGGCCACGCGCAGCATGTTCTTGTCGCGGAAGGCCGGCGCGATGAGCTGCGCGCCGACCGGCATGCCCGTCTCGGCGCCGAGGCCGATCGGCATCGACATGCCGCCGTTGCCCGCGATGTTGATGGAGATGGTGAACATGTCGGACAGGTACATCTCGGTGGGGTCGGCGATCTCGCCGAAGCGAAACGCCGTGCGCGGCGCCACCGGCGCCAGGATGCAGTCGACCTGCTCGAAGGCGCGCGCGTAGTCCTGCGTGATGAGGGTGCGCACCTGCTGGGCCGGGTAGTAGTACTTGTCGTACACGCCCGCGGACAGAAGGTAGCTGCCGAGCATGATGCGGCGGCGCGCCTCGGGGCCGAAGCCGTTCGCGCGGCTGGCCTCGTACTGGCCGCCGAGGTCCTTGTGCCCCGGGTCGCAGTAGCCGTAGCGCACGCTGTCGAAGCGCGCGAGGTTCGAGAACGCCTCGCAGGGGCCGAGCACGTAGTAGGCGCTCATGGCGGCCTGCGCGTTGGGGAGCTCCACCTCCACGAGCTCGGCGCCGAGCCCCTCGAGCTTGGCGGCCGCCTCGGCCACCTTGTCGTGCACCTCTGAGGTGAGGCCGGCGGCGTCCATGAACGCCGGGACCACGCCGATCCTCATGCCGCGCACGCCCTCGGCGAGGTTGGCCGTGAAGTCGACCGCGACCTCCTGGCTCGTGCAGTCGAGCTCGTCGCGGCCGGAGATGGCGTTCAAGGTGAGCGCCGCGTCCTCCACCGTGCGGGCGAAGGGGCCCACCTGGTCGAGCGAGCTGCCGAAGGCCACCACGCCGTAGCGCGAGACCACGCCGTAGGTGGGCTTGACGGCCACGATGCCGCAGAAGCTGCCCGGCTGGCGGATGGAGCCGCCCGTGTCGGAGCCGAGCGTCACGGGCACGAGGCCCGCCGCCACGGCCGCGGCGCTGCCGCCCGAGGAGCCGCCCGGGACGCGGTCGAGGTCCCACGGGTTGCGCGTGGGGCCGAACGCCGAGGTCTCGGTGGAGGAGCCGAACGCGAACTCGTCCATGTTGAGCTTGCCGACGGGCAGCGCGCCCGCCTCGAGCGTGCGCGCCACGCACGTGGCCGTGTAGGGCGACACGTAGCTCTCCAGCATGCGCGAGGAGCACGTGGTGTGCGTGCCCAGAAGGTTCATGTTGTCCTTGTACCCCACGGGCACGCCGGCGAGGGGCCCGAGCTCGGAGAGGTCCCCGCCCGCCGCGAGCGCCGCGTCGACGCGCGCCGCGGCCTCGAGCGCCGCGGCCTCGGTGGTCTCGAGGAAGGCGTGCACCCGCGCGTCGGCGGCGCCGATGCGCTCGAACGTGCCGCGCGCCACCTCGGCGGCCGAGAACTCCCTGGCGGCGAGGCCCGCCTGGATGGCGCGCACGCTCATGGAGCCGAACGTCTGCGAAGATGCCATCAGCGGTCACCCCCCTCGCCCAGGATGGACGGGATGAGGAAGCAGCCGTCCTGCTGCTTGGGGGCGTTCTCGAGCGCCACGTCCTGCGTGAAGCCCGCGCGCTCCACGTCCTCGCGCATGACGTTGGACAAGTCGCCGATGGGATGGAACGTGGGCTCGACGCCCTCGAGGTCGTATTCGGTGATGGGGGCCAGCGAGTCGATGATGGCGTTCAGGTCAACCGTCATCTGCTTGACTTCCTCATCGTCGAGGCCGATGCGCGTGTATTCGGCGATGCCGCGCACATCATGCTCGGATAGGTGCTGTGTCATGGTTGGTCGGTCCTCTTTCGGATTGCTCATCGCCGCAGCGCGCGGCGGACTCATAGCAAACCATGATAGCAAACCCGCGAACCGATGAACCCGCACGTGGCGCGCGCGTTAGAGATTTAACACGGAAGCCGCGGCGGCGAGGGCGGCGCGCCAGCCGCGACACCGGGGGCGGCATGCCAGCCGCGACGCCGAGGGTCGCGCGCCAGCCGCGGCCGCGTCACATCCCGAGCTCGCGCGCGGCTGCGGCGAGGGTCGCGCGCGTGAGGGGCTCGCCGGCCGGCACGTGGGTGGCGAGGCAGGAGAAGCGCGGCTTGTCGGCGAGGTAGGCGTCCGCGGGCAGGCCCGCCCGGGCGGCGAGGGCGCGGGAGGCGGCGCGCACGTCGGCCTTGGCAAGCCCCGCGCGGCGCAGAGGCGAGGTGACGCCCGCCTCGTCGAGCGAGCGGAAGCCCGGGCGGCGCGCCGGGTCGTCGCTCGCGTTGGTGCCGTCGGCGAGCACGGAGAATCCGTCGGCGCGGGCCGCCTGCCAGACGCGCGCGAAGATGAAGCGCTTGCAGAGGCGGCAGCGGTCAGGCGGGTTCGCGCAGATGTCGGCCTGGGAGAGCACGTCGGCCTCGATCACGCGCAGGGGCACGCCGACGCGCGCGGCCACCGCGCGGGCGTCGGCGAGCTCGAAGGCCGGCTGGAAGGCCGTGCTCACCAGGTACGCCCCCACCTCGCAGCCCGCCGCGCGGGCGGCTGCGAGCAGGTAGGACGAGTCGGCGCCGCCCGAGAAGGCCACCGCGAGGCGCGGCGTGCGGGCGAAAAACGCCTCGAGCGGCTCCGCGCCGAGGCGCTGCCCCTCCCCCACCCACGCCGCGTCAGGAGCCACCGCGCGCTCCGCGGGATGCTCGATCATGGGCCGCTACTCGAACAGCTCGGCGGCGCGGGCGAGCTCGGACGTGATCGCGATGTGCTGGGGACACACGCGCTCGCACGCCCCGCAGCCGATGCAGCTCGACGCGGGATGCGAGCCGGTGCTCCACGCGTAGTTCTCCTTCGCGCGGCGCTCGTCGCCGAACTGCGCCATGATGTTCAGGCTCTCGAGCGCGGCGGGGATGCCGATGTGCTGGGGGCAGCCCTTCACGCAGTAGCGGCAGTCGGTGCACGGCACGGTGGGAGCCTCGTCCAAGATGCCGCGCACGCGCTCGACCACGGCCGCCTCCTCGGCGGTGAGCGGCTTGAAGTCGCGCATGACGCCCACGTTCTCGCGCATCTGCTCGATGTTCGACATGCCCGAGAGCACCGTGAGCACGCCGGGCAGCGACGCGGCGAAGCGCAGCGCCCACGAGGCGAGCGGGGCCGAGGGGTTCGCCTCGGCGAGCACGGCGCGCGCGGCGGGCGGCAGCTTCACGAGCGATCCGCCCTTCACCGGCTCCATCACGATGACGGGCAGGCCGTGCGCGCGGGCCACCTCGTAGCACTTGCGCGACTCCACCTTGGGGTTCTCCCAGTCGGCGTAGTTGATCTGCAGCTGCACGAAGTCCACCTCGGGATGCGCGGTGAGCAGCGCGTCAAGCGCGGCGGCGTTGTCGTGGATGGAGAAGCCCGCGTGGCGGATGAGCCCCTCGGCCTTCTTCTGCTGCACGAACTCCCAGAGCCCGTAGTCCTCGAACGGCTGCGAGAGCTCGCCGCCGAGGTTGTGCAGCAGGTAGTAGTCGAAGTACCCCGCGCCCGTGCGCGCAAGCGAGATGTCGAGCATGCCGCGCGCCTCCGCGGCGCTCTTCGCCGCCCAGGCGGGCAGCTTGGTGGCCAGCTGGAAGCTCTCGCGCGGGTAGCGGTCCACGAGCGCGCGCTTGATGGCGGGCTCCGACGCGCCGTCGTGGTAGGTGAACGCCGTGTCGAAGTAGGAGAAGCCGGCGCCCATGAACTCGTCGACCATGGCGCACACCTGCTCGACGTCGATGGGCTCCCCGCCCCGGTCGGCCGCCTCGCCGATGTTGCGCGCGCTGCCGCTCGCGCAGACCGGCAGGCGCATGAGCCCGAACCCCAGCTTCTTGATGCCGCCCGCATCGCCGCCTCGGGCGTCAGATGCGGCGTTGCCCGCACCGCCCCTGATGCCAGCCGCAGTGTCATTCATAACGTCAGCCATGATGAGCTCCTCCCCAAGCCTCGGCCCGCGCGGCTCCCTCGAAGCCCGCGTCGCAGCAGCTCTTCTCGCTTTTCACAGATGGGTGCAGAATAATGCATCCTCGGCGTCATTTCTGCCTCAACTCGCAAAGCGCTCCGAGATCGCGCAGCAGAGACGCTTGCACAGCAAACTCTACAACAAGATTACAGCAAACTCGGCGAAACGAGACGCTATCTTCGGAGGGGCGAGCCACTCCTCAAGCCAAAACCGCATTCACTCATCGATGGCAAGCTCGGGGCTATCCCTGGTGATGATTGCCTTAGCGGCGATTTCTCCACCGAGGTATTGCTCGATGAGAGCAGCCAACTCATCGACAGCCTGCGCGAGCTCGTCAGCTCGAGATGGATCGACCGATTCGATGACAAGCAGCGCGTTGCTCGATTCATCTGTCAGCGCCGTACGTTGGCCATCGCGCCAATTAAGGCAGCGGCATACAGCTCCGGCTTCATCGCGATAGCAAAGCTCGCCCTCGAGCGTCGGTGAGTCTTCCTCATCCCCAAGCGCGCGAAACGCATCCCCACCTTCCGTGATGCCGAGCCTGACGTCACCTTCTATCGCATCGATGTCCTCACCGCCTACAGGCAGCGCATAGCTGAGCGACACGGTGTTGTATATATCCACCGCAGGTGAGATAGGCTTGACAGGATTTCCCTTGAGCACGCGCTTCAACAGGTTCTCGATTGACGAGCGCGCGCCCTTCTTCGTCTTGAACTTCTGATAGGCGCCGCGCCAAACGGCCACGACCTCGTTTTGGGAGATGGTATCCGATGTCAGCAGCTCATCGGCCTTCGCATTCGCATCTTCGAGCATTTTCGCAATGGCCTCAGAGTCCTCCTTCGGCACTTCAACCCCAGGTCTCATGCCCCTTGCGACAACAACGCCTATTTGCGCATCCGGGAACAACTCCCAAAATGAATCCTCAGCAACAAACTTCTTCAAAGGTCTCACCCCTTAGCTTATCTATGCGGCAACGTCATCCCCGCCGACCAGCTTCAGTCCGATGATGCAAGCAACAAGCCCTGCCAGCAGCGCGATCTTTGCGATGCTGACCGGCTCGATTCCAGTAACCATTCCGTAGACGACGGTGAGCGCCGCGCCGATGCCGACCCAAACCGCGTACGCAGTACCGACGGGAAGGGTTTTGAGCGCGAACGACAGGCCGAGCATGCTGAGCACGAGCGCTATCGCGAACACGACAGTGGGAAGCATCTGCGTAAATCCCTGCGATTTATCCAACGACACGGCCCAAACAGACTCCATGACGCCTGCGCCTACGAGTACGATCCAGTCCATAGCCAAGCCTCCAAACCAACGTGCGTGCTCGTCATGTACCTAAAGCCAAAAAGCACCCGAAACGATCTTTCATCTTCAAAGGCCTAACGATGAAAGAAGTTTCGAGTGCTCGAAACCCTACCCGGCGGCAGGATGCTTGCTCTTTTGCAGAGCCGATTCTGTCAGCTCCTCCTATACGTTGAACTTGAAGTGCATGACGTCGCCGTCTTGGACGACGTAGTCCTTCCCCTCCTGGCGGAGCTTGCCCGCGTCGCGGCAGCCCTTCTCGCCGCCGAGCGCCACGTAGTCCTCGAAGCTGGCCGTCTCCGCCTTGATGAAGCCGCGCTCGAAGTCGGTGTGGATCACGCCGGCGGCCTGCGGGGCCTTCGCGCCGATGGGCACGGTCCACGCGCGCGTCTCGGTGACGCCGCTCGTGAAGTAGCTCTGGAGCCCGAGCAGGTGGTACGCCTCGCGGATGAGGCGCGCCAGGCCGCTCTCGGACAGCCCGAGCACCTCCATGTACTCGGCCGCCTCCTCGGGGTCCATCTCGGCGAGCTCGGCGATGTCGGCCTCCACCTTCGCGCAGATGGGCACGGGGACGCAGCCGTCGATCTCGGGCAGCTCGGCGTCGACGGCGCCCTCGTCGACGTTCGCGATGTAGAGCATCGGCTTCATCGTGAGCAGGTGCAGCTCGTAGATCGCCGCGGCGTCCTCCTCCGAGAGGTCGAGCGTGCGCGCGCGGTGGCCCTCGTTGAGGCCCTCGAGCACGCGGCGCGCCACCTCGAGCTTGTTTGCGCCCGCCTTGTCGCGCTTGGCCTCCTTCTCGAGGCGCGGGACGGCCTTCTCGAGCGTGGCGATGTCAGCCAGGATGAGCTCGGTCTTGATGGTCTCCACGTCGCTTTGCGGGTCGACGCGCCCGGCCACGTGCGTGACGTCGGGGTCGCCGAAGAAGCGCACCACCTCGGCAATGGCGTCGGTCTCGCGGATGTTCGCGAGGAACTGGTTGCCGAGGCCCTCGCCCTGGCTGGCGCCCGCCACCAAGCCCGCGATGTCCACGAACTCGACGGTGGCCGGCACGATCTTGGCCGGGTTGTCGATGGCGGCCAGCGCGTCGAGGCGCGCGTCGGGCACCGGCACGATGCCGACGTTGGGCTCGATGGTGGCGAACGGGTAGTTGGCAGCCAGGCCGCCCTTGTTGGTGAGCGCGGTGAACAGCGTGGACTTGCCCACGTTGGGCAGCCCGACGATACCGATGGAGAGGGACACGAGAACTCCTTGCCGTAGACGGCCGCCCCATGCGGCCGCTTGATTGGGAATGACGTCTATTACAGCGTGATGAGGCCCATCGTGTTCATCACGTAGGCCACGAGGATCACCACCACGAACACCGGCGCGATGTACTTGATCATCACGACGAACAGCTTCTCGGCGACGAACTTGCTCGACTGCCTCACCTCGGAGATGATGACCTGCGGCTTGATGATCCAGCCCACGAAGACGCACGTGAGCAGCGCCACGATGGGCATCATGATGGTGTTGGACAGGAAGTCGAAGAAGTCGAGCAGCTGCGCGTCCTGGTACTCGCCGATGCCGAAGACCGAGTACATGAGGTCGACCGACAGCAGGTTGTTGTAGCCCATGTTCACGATGACGCCCACCACGACGACGAACACCGCGCACGTGGCGATGGCGAACGTGCGGCCGCGCTTGGCGCCGTCCTCCACGATGGAGACGAGCGTCTCGAACAGCGAGATGCAGCTCGTGAGCGCCGCGAAGAACACGAGCGCGAAGAACGCGAAGCCCACGGCGTTCGCCGCGAAGCCGAAGCCCTCGAACACCTGGGGAAGCACGCCGAACATGAGGCCCGGGCCGGCCTTGGTGGCCACGGCCTCGGCGCCGCCCTGCACGGCCACGGCCGCCGGGATGATCATGAAGCCCGCGAGGATGGCAATGCCCGTGTCGAACACCTCGATGCGGCGCACGGAGTGCTCGAGGTCCTCGTCCTTCTGGAAGTAGGAGCCGTACGTGATCATGATGCCCATGGCCAGCGACAGGCTGAAGAACATCTGCCCCATGGCCGCCACCACGAGCTCCACGCTGAACTTCGAGAAGTCGGGGATGAGGTAGTACGCCACGCCGTCAAGCGCGCCGGGCAGCGTGAGCGAGAAGGCCGAGATGCCGACGGCCATCACGATGAGGGCGATCATGAGCACCTTGTTCACGCGCTCGATGCCGCGCTTCACGCCGAGGGCGACCACGACCACCACCAAGGCGATGAACACGAGCATCCACACGTACGTCTCGGGGTTCTGCAGGATGAAGCCGGTGAAGTAGTCCTCCCCCGCGATGACGCTGGCCGGCTCGAACAGGTAGGCCGCCATGTACTTGGTCACCCAGCCGCCGATCAGCGCGTAGTACGGCGTGATGATGAAGGGAACCGCGCTGGCGAGGATGCCGATGATCGCGTACTTCTTGCCGAAGCACTTGAACGCGCCGATGGCGCTCTGGCCCGTCCGGCGCCCGAGCGCCGTCTCGGCCATCATGAGCGCGAAGCCGAACGTCACCACCAGGATGACGTAGACCAGCAGAAACGCGCCGCCGCCGTACTTGGCGGCCAGGTACGGGAAGCGCCACATGTTCCCCAGGCCCACCGCCGAGGCGGCTGCGGCCAAGATGAACGCCCACTTGCCAGACCAGGTGGCGCGGGCCGTCTCTTTTGTAGCCATGATGTTACTCCGTTCGTTCCACGTTGGCGCAGCGCGCCAACCCCTTGCGGAGCACCGACCTCCTCGCGCGTCTTGCGCGAAGGTGCGCGCGGACGAGGGTGCTCGAGATGTAAAGCCATCAGATTATAGCGGCGAACGGGCCCGCATGCGTCCAAGTTGCCAAACATTTCCGAAACGATTCCGCGAAGCCCGCGGGCGGTCGGGACGGTCGGGAGCGATCGGCGGCTGGGGGCGGTCGGGGACGCCAGGGACGGCCGGGAGCCGCCGGAGGCCCTGCGCGCTGAATCCCGCGCCGAACCTATGCGCATTGCATGACGCGCCGCCACGGTGCCAGCCGCGCGCGGTATCATGAAGTCTCGCGAAAAGACGAGAGGCCCGCCCGGTGGGCGGACCCTGGCGAAGGAGCTTGCAAGCTATGTGCGGTATCTGCGGTTTCACGGGCGCGGCGCCCGAAGATCTGCCCACCCTGAAGTCGATGTGCGACGTCATGGCGCATCGCGGGCCTGACGGCGAGGGCCAGTACCTCGACGCGGGCATCGCGCTCGGGCACCGCCGCCTCTCGCTCATCGACCTCGAGGGCGGCAACCAGCCCATGGTGCGCGCCACCGGCGAGCACGTAAGCGCGGTGACCTCCCCCGCGCTCGCCGCCGACGGCAGCTTCATCCAGGGCGAGGCGCGCGGGATGGCGCGCGGCCGCCACGCGATCGTGTTCAACGGCGAGATCTACAACTACCGCGACCTGCGCGCCGAGCTCGAGGCGGACGGCTGGGAGTTCTCCACCAACTCCGACACCGAGGTGCTGCTCGTGGCCTACCTCGCCTGGGGCGAGGCGGCCCTGAACCGCCTGCGCGGCATGTTCGCCTTCGCCGTCTGGGACGCCGAGGCGCGCGAGCTCTTCTGCGCGCGCGACTTCTTCGGCATCAAGCCGTTCTACTACACGCTGCAGCGCACGGACCGCGGCGCGCAGTTCATCTTCGGCAGCGAGATCAAGTGCATCCTGGAGCACCCCGCCTACACCCGCGCGCTCAACGAGGAGGCGCTCGAGAGCTACTTGTGCTTCCAGTTCTCGGCGCTGCCCGAGACGTTCTTCAAGGGCATCTTCAAGCTCGCGCCCGCCCACTGCCTGCGCGTGCACGCCGACGGGCGCCTCGAGACCACGCGCTACTGGCGCCCCACCTACGACTTCGACGAGGGGCGCAGCCGCGCGGACACGGTGAGCGCCATCGACGACGCCATGCGCGAGAGCGTGCGCTACCACAACGTGGCCGACGTGGAGGTGGGCAGCTTCCTGTCGAGCGGCATCGACTCGAGCTACATGGCGGCGTGCCTCGCGAAGGAGAACCCCGCGATCAAGACGTTCACCGTGGGGTTCGCCGAGTACGAGGGCGAGCGCGACGAGATCAGCTGGGCCGGCGAGCTGGCCGACCAGCTCGGCATCGCGAACGCGAGCAAGCACATCGGCGAGGATGAATACTGGGCGAGCCTGCCCGCCGTGCAGTGGCACATGGACGAGCCCTCGGCCGACCCGAGCGCCGTGGCCCTGTACTTCGTGGACCAGATCGCCGCGAAGCAGGTGAAGGCCGTGCTCTCGGGTGAGGGGGCCGACGAGTTCTTCGGCGGCTACCGCATCTACCAGGTGCCCTTCGCGAACCAGAAGGTGGCGTGGGCGCCGAAGGGGCTTCTGCGCGGCGCGTCGAAGGTGATGCGCGCGGCGCGCCTCCGCGGCGCGAACTACCTCGAGCGCGCGAGCGAGACGTGCGAGGACTGGTACTACACCAACGCCAACGGCGTGGCGTTCACGCCCGAGGAGCGCGCGCGGCTGCTCAAGCGCCCCGTGAGCGGGCCGTCCCCCCAAGAGCTCACCGCGCCCGCGTACGCCGAGGCGGCCGGGCTCGACGAGACCACGCGCATGCAGTACGTGGACCTGTACTTCTGGCTCGTGGGCGACATCCTGCTCAAGACCGACAAGATGTCGATGGCCCACTCGCTCGAGAGCCGCGTGCCGTTCCTGGACAAGGAGGTGTTCAACGTCTCGCGCACCATCCCCACGCGCCTGAAGGTCGACGCCGAGCAGACCAAGCTCACGCTGCGCGAGGCCGCCGAGCGCGCCATCCCCCCGGACTGGGCGCAGAAGGAGAAGCTCGGGTTCCCCGTGCCCGTGGTGAGCTGGCTGCGCGAGGAGCGCTACTACGACCTCGTGCGCGCGTGGTTCACGAGCGAGACCGCGCAGCGGTTCTTCAACGTCGACGAGCTCTTGAAGCTCCTCGACGAGCACCGAGCCGGCGCCGACCGCAGCCGCAAGATCTGGATCATCTACATGTTCCTCATGTGGCACAAGATCTACTTCGGCGGCGCGCACGTGGGCAGCGCCGAGGAGGCCGCGCAGGCGGTGTCATAGCGCGAAGAATGACGCGAAGGGGGCCGGAGATCCGGCCCCTCGCTTTCGCGCGGGCTGCCGCATCGAGCGGGCGCGCTCCCCTAGGCGAGCTTCGAGGCGTCGACGGAGGTCAGATGTCCGTCCTCGTCCTCGAAGAGGCACAGGCGGCCGTCATGGCTCTCGTAGAGCATGCTGAACGTGGCGGGGGACGCAGGGCGCTCGCGCCCGAAGCGCTCCTCGGCAGGCGCCGCGTCCGCGCCGCCCATGCCGACGTCCCCGCGCCCGCCGCCGTGCGGCGCCATCAGTACCGCACCTGCCAGAACACGAGGCCGCGCGCCGGCGCGTTCTCGCCCGCCGCCGTGCGGTCGCGCGCCGCGAGCACGTCGCGCACCCAGCCGGGCTCGCGCTGCCCGCGCCCCACCATCACGAGCGTGCCCACGATGGTGCGCACCATGGAGTGCAGAAACGCGTTCCCCACCACCGTGATAACGAGCACGTCCTCCCCCATCACGCGCTCGCGCGCAAACGAGACCTCGCTCACGTTGCGGCACGTGGGCTTGCCCACGGCGCTCGCCGCCATGCAGAAGCTCTTGAAGTCGTGCTCGCCGATGAGGTGCGCGGCGGCGGCCTCCATGGCCCCCACGTCGAGCGACGCGGGGATGTGCCACGAGAAGTCGCGCATGAAGATGGGTGGCACGTCGCCCGTGCAGATGTGGTAGCGGTACTCGCGCGCGACGGCGTCGAAGCGCGCCGAGAAGCCGCGCGGGCGCTCCTCGACCGCGCGCACGACGATGCCCTCGTGCGTGAGAGCGTTCATCGAGCGCCGCAGGCTGTGCGGCGTGCGGTCGCGCAGCTCGGCCGCGTCAACGTCGAAGCTCACCACCTGGCCGCGGGCGTGCACGCCCGCGTCGGTGCGCCCCGCGCACGTCGTGGGAACCTCGCGGCGGAACAGCAGGGCGAGCGCGCGCTCGAGCTCGCCCTGCACCGTGAGCTGCCCCGGCTGCCGCGCGAACCCGCAGAACGGCGCCCCGTCATACGCCACCGTACATGAAAGCGTGAGGTCATGTGAATATGTGGCGTTGGCGTCCATGGAGGCTATTGTAGCGAACGGACAGGCGAAGGAGACGTTGCGCAAGGCTTCTCCGCACTTTCGGCGCGACTAGGGCGCTCTTTCGCCAAACCAGCGCAGCAACTGAGCAAGCACGCCTCCCATCAGGCACTTCACAATTTTTTCACATATCACGTCAGAACGGTGGCGTACGTGACAAAAAACTCATCTTTTCGTCGCAAGCCGAGCAAAGGGCGTCTTTTATCCTTGAGTCGCTTCAGCTTCCAGGCGTAGAATTTCGGCGTACGTTTTCGTGCGCGCATAGAAAACCTAGAGAAAGAAGGAGACGCATGCGTAAGAAGTTTGTTGCAGTGGCCTGCGCCGCTGCGCTCGCGCTGTCCATGCCGACGCTGGCATTTGCCACGGGCAGCAATCAAGGCGGCGGGCCGGGCACTGACACCCCCACTGCGCCGGACAACCAGGGAGACGACGATCTTGGCCCGAAGCCGAATACGGTTTACTACAGTGATGTCAACTACTATTCCGAGCTCAACAAGGTTGTGGGGGAAATAAGCGGCACCGACAAGGACAGCAACCCTTATTCTGCCACTGTCACGCTTAAAGACGCCAAGGACGTTACGATTGTGCCGACCGACAAGAAGGCGTCCAACGTCGATGAGTCCATCGAGTATACGAGGATGCAGTCCTTCGAGATCACCTCTAAGGATTTCAAGGCTGGAGACGAGCTTGTGACCGTCGTATGGAGGCCTTACGAGGATGCTATTGGCTACGTCTGCTACGTCTACGTTGAGCATGGTGACGGCACCAAGTCTGAGTCGTTCTGCCTCCCTGTTGACGAGGAGGGCAAAGTGACGCTCACCATGGGCAACCTGTCCACCGTCACGTTCGGTCTGACCGACCAGAAGTTCAACCAGGATGCTGCCGATAAGTACAATGCGAAGCACAACAACGGTGGCAAGGCTCAGGCTGTCGACAATAGCGCAAAGTCCCCGAAGACGGGCGACGCGCTCTAAGAGCTAACTCCCCTCTTATTGGAGATCAGATGAAAGAGAGGCTTGCGCAAGCGGGCCTCTCTTTTGCGTACTGTCTTCTTGCTGCCTGAACAACGAGGCCGCATGCCTCAAGGCATGTCGCCATCTCTCAGGCAGCAAGAAGGCAACATGCCTTGAGGCTACGAAGGAGACCCATCATGCGCATATCATCCCTTTCCCCCACGATCTTGAAGAAACGCACAGCACGCCTCGCGACTGTCGTCGCCCTCGCAGCGGCGCTCGCCCTCTGCTTGACGGGCTGCTCCCCTGCTCCTGCGGAAGGACCGAACATCGACTCGCTCGATGCCAACGACCTGCCCGCCCTTCCCTCTGAGGAGAAGGCCGAGAACCCCATCGACTTCGCGACCCTGCAGGAGGAGAACGCTGACGTGTACGCGTGGATCTACGTCCCCGACACCGAAGTCAACCTGCCGGTGCTGCAGAATGCCGTCGCCGACAACTACTACCTCGTCCACGACGTCCATGGCAACGAGTCGGAGCTCGGCGCCATCTACTCGCAGTCAGTCAATTCCACCGACTTCACCGACCCGGTCACCGTCCTCTACGGGCATACGTTCGAAGTCAACCAGGAATGGCGTGACGAGATGTTCGGCACCCTGCACAACTTCGAAGACGCCGAGTTCTTCGACAACCACCCGAACTTCTACATCTACACGCCCACGCAGGTGCTCACCTACGAGATCGTGTCGGCTTACGAATACGACAACCGCCACATCCTGAACTCGTTTGACTTCGAAGACCCCGCCGTCGTGCAGGAGTACTACGACTACGTGGTCAACCCCGACTCGATGGTGAAGAACGTGCGCGAGGGCGAGCAGCTCGTCGCCGGCGAGGACACCATCGTACAGCTGAGCACCTGCACGCGTCCTGCCAACGACGCGGCACGTTACCTCGTCACGGGGGTCCTGGTCGATGCCCAAGCAACCGAGTAACCCCGACGCCAAGGTCTCGCGCGCGCGACACGCGAGACCCGCCGTCGCGCAGCCGCTGCCCCAGCCTGCTCCTCAAGAAGCTGACGCAGCTCACAGGGCCAGCGCGAGGCGCATCCTCCAAGAAGCGGGCGCAGCATCCTCGCGCGATGCCGACGCGGAGCACGCCTCCCAGGAAGCTCCCGCGCACTACACACGGCGGCGCAAGCGACGGCACAAGCGCAAGGTCAAGCGCGCGGTGCTCATCGCAGCCATCGCCATCATCCTCGTCATCATCATGGTTGGCGTGGCAGCGGCATGCCTCATCAACGCCGGGCGAAGCAGCCTCCTCCAGGAAGCTGCCACCGTAGAGACGAGCGAGGACGCCGTCTCGCACGACGACGGCAAGACCGTCACGTACAACGGCAAAACGTACAGGCTCAACGAGAACGTCACCTCCATCTGCGTCATCGGCAACGACCAGGAGAGCAGCGTGCCCGCCGAGGGGTTCAACGGTCAAGCCGACGTTATCATGGTGATGGCGCTCGACACCGAGACAGGCGAGATCACGGGCATATCCATCCCCCGTGATTCGATGGTCGAGGTCAACCGAAACTACCACGGCAGCGACAAGCTCTACGACACGAAGCGCCTGCAGATAAGTCTTGCCTACGCCTACGGCACATCCGACGAGGCGAGCAGCGAGCTCGTGTGCACGGCCGCCTCGCGCATCCTCTACAACATCCCGATCAACTACTACTACACCATAAGCATGTCAGGCATCGCCGCCCTCGCAGACGCCGTCGACGGCGTCACCGTGGAGGCGCTGGAAACCATCCCCAACACAAGCATTCGCGAGGGCGAGACGGTGATACTGTACGGCAAAGAGGCGCTGCGCTACGTGCAGTGGCGTGACGCGACCGAGTACGGCTCAGCGCTCGACCGTCAAGCGCGCCAGCAGCAGTTCGTATCCGCGCTGGCCTCACAGGCCCTCGAGACGGCGAAGAGCAACCCTTCCGTACTCGTCGACCTCTTCAACACCATGTCTGCGTACTCTACCACCAACCTCGGCGCGGCGGAGTTCAGCTACCTTGCCTCGATCGTCGTCGGGCACGGCGTCGAGTCCCTCGACCTCACGAGCCTGCAAGGCGAATCAGTTTACAACGAGGAGAGCCCCTGGGAGCAGTTCATCCTCGACAAGGACGCCGTCTACCAGACCGTCCTCGACGTCTACTACACGCCCGTCGAATAGCTCGAGCAGCACAGCTCAAGCAGCAGAAGCGCCGACGCAACCGCGTCGGCGCTTTTTTTCGTTTGGCTTCCTGCGTGAGTCACCTTACGCGAGATCCACCCTCATGCTGCTGAGCAGAGCGCCTCTCGCCCCCCTTACACGGCCCGGCCGAAGAGCTCGGAGAGCTCGCTGCGCATGATGGGGCTGCGCGCGTCCACGCTCACGGGCAGCTCAGCGCGGAACTTGCGGCCGTCGGACTGCTGCACGAACAGCACCACGCCGTCGCGCCCCGGGTAGGACCTCAGGATGCGGTTGAGGCGCAGGCTGCGGTTCTGGTCGAACTCGGCCGAGGAGATGCGCAGCTCGAGGTGCGCGGGGCGCGCGTCCTCGTCAGACAGCTCGATGGACTCCAGCTCAAAGCACATGATCTGGTTGCCGCGGTCGCTGTGCTCGAACTTGCCCTTGACCTTGGCGATCACGTCCTCCTGGATGACCTCGGAGAAGTCGTCGTACTTGAAGCAGATGCACTCGACGTGCCCCGTGGTGTCCTCGAGCGTGAACGTGGCCATCTTCGTGCCGCGCTTGGTGAGCTTCACCACCACGTTCGAGATCATGCCCACGAACGTGGCGTTCTTGATCTCCTTCGTGCGCTCGGCCAAGTCCCCCAGCTGGTACTTCGTCATGCGGGCGATCGCGCCCTCGTACGGCGCCAGCGGGTGCTCCGAGACGTAGATCTTCATGATCTCCTTCTCGTAGGCGAGCTTCGTGCGCTTGTCCCACTCCACGCCGTCGGGCTCGGGCACGTCTTCCTTGAAGGAGTCGTCCGTGTCGGCGAACATGCTGAACATGTCCATCTGGCCGGCGTCGCGGTCCTTCTGGCGCTTGGCCGCGCCCTCGAGCAGCGGCGTCTCGTCCACGAAGTGCATGAGCTGCTTGCGCGTGTAGCCCGTGGAGTCGAACGCCCCGCCCTTGATGAGCGCCTCGAGCGTCTTGCGGTTGTAGCACTTGGCATCGAGGCGGTTCACGAAGTCGTGTAGGCTCGTGTAGGGCCCGTTCGCCTCGCGCTCGGCGATGATGGCGTCGGCCACGTTCTTGCCCACGCCGCGCACGCCGACCAGGCCGAAGCGGATGCCCTCGTCAACGGGGGTGAACTCGGCGTTGGACGAGTTGATGTCAGGCGGCAGCACGGGCGTGCCGTTGTGGTTGCAGCTCGCGATGTACTTGATGAGGCGGTCAGTGTTGCCCATGTAGCTGGACAGCACGGCGGCCATGAACTCGTTCGGGTAGTGCGCCTTCAGATACGCCGTGCGCATGACCAGGATGGCGTACGCCGCCGAGTGCGACTTGTTGAACGCGTACTTCGCGAACTTCTCGGCGTCCTCCCAGATCTGCTTCGCTATCTCGAGCGAGAAGCCGTTCTCCACCGCGCCGGTGTTCCAGTCCTCCTGCAGCGCGCGCATGACGTCGAGCTTCTTCTTGCCCATGGCCTTGCGCAGCTTGTCGGCCTTGCCGGCGGAGAAGCCGCTCATGGCCATGGAGATCTGCATGATCTGCTCTTGGTAGACCATGGTGCCGTAGGTCTCCTCCAAGATGGGGCGCAGGCGGTCGTCGTAGTAGTGGATGGCCGTCTTGCCGGAGGCCACCTTGATGTAGTCCTCCACCATGCCCGACTCGAGCGGGCCCGGGCGGTTCAGCGCGATGGAGGCCACGATGTCGGAGAAGCGGTGCGGTGGGAGGCGCGCGAACAGGCTCACGTAGAGCGCGCCCTCCACCTGGAACAGCCCGTCCATGTTGCCCGTGCGCATGAGCGCGAAGGCGCCCTCGTCGTCGGTGGGGATCTCCTCGGGGACCACCTTGGTGCCGTAGCGCGCCTCGATGTTGCGGCAGGCGCGCGACAGCACGCCCAGCGTGCGCAGGCCCAGGAAGTCCATCTTGAGCAGGCCCAGGTCAGGCGTGTAGTGGCCGTCGTACTGCGTGATGATGCCGCCGCCCTTGGTGTCGCGCTTCATGGGCACGTGGTCGCTCATGGGGTCGCGGCAGATGATGGTGGCGCACGCGTGCACGCCCTCGCCGCGCACGTGCCCCTCGATGGACTTGGCCGCGTCGATGACGGCCTTCACGTCCTCCTCGGTCTGGTAGGCCTTCTTGAGGTCGGGGTTGGTGTCGAGCGCCTTGTCGATGGTGATGCCGAGCTCGTCGCCGATCATCTTGGTGATCTTGTCGCCCGTGGAGTACGGGTAGTCGAGCACGCGCGCCGCGTCGCGCACGGCGTTCTTGGCCTGCAGCTTGCCGAACGTGATGACGCCCGACACGTGGTCCTCGCCGTACACCTCCTTGATGTGCTCGATGACCTCGCCGCGGCGCTCGTCCTCGAAGTCGACGTCGATATCGGGCATCTCCACGCGCTCGGGGCTCAGGAAGCGCTCGAACAGCAGGCCGTTCGAGAGCGGGTCGAGGTCGGTGATGCCCATGGCATACGCCACGATGGCGCCTGCGGCCGAGCCGCGGCCCGGCCCGACGCCGATGCCCTGGCTGCGCGCCCACTCGATGTACTCCTGCACGATGAGGAAGTACGCCGGGAAGCCCTGCTGGATGATGATGCCCATCTCGTAGTCGGCGCGCTCGCGCACCTCGGGCGGCACCGGCTCGCCGTAGCGGTGGACGAGGCCCTCGTCGACGCGCTTGCGGAACCAGCTCTCCTCCGTCTCGCCCTCCGGCAAGGGGAAGCGCGGCAGGATGGAGTCGCGCTCGAGCTCGACGTTGACCTTGCTCGCCACCTCGACGGTGTTGTCGCACGCCTCGGGGAAGTCGCGCAGCGCCTCGCGCATCTCCTCTTCCGTCTTCATGTAGAACTGGTCGTTGGCGAACTTCATGCGCTTCGTCTCGTTCACGAGCGAGCCCGTGCCGATGCACAGCATGATGTCCTGCGCGCGGGCGTCCTCCTGCAGAAGGTAGTGGAAGTCGTTCGTGGCGATGGTCTTGAGGCCCGCGGCGCGGGCCACGTCGGTGAGCAGGTGGTTGAGCTCGGTCTGCGTGAAGCCCGCGTCCGTGCGGATGCCCTGGTTCTGCAGCTCGATGTAGAAGTCGCCCGGATCGAAGCAGCTCGCGAACCGGCGCGCCCACTCCACCGCGTCGTCGAACTGGCGGTTATCCAGAAGCTTCGGGATGATGCCGGCGATGCAGGCCGACGAGCCGATGATGCCGTGGCCGTACTTCTGCAGCATGGAGAAGGTGGTGCGCGGCTTGTAGTAGAAGTTGTCGACGTGTGACTCGCTCACGAGCTTGAGCAGGTTGTGGTAGCCCTCGTTGTTCTTCGCGAGCAGCAGCAGGTGGTAGAGGCGCGGCTTGACGTCGGTGCGCAGCTCCTCGTCGGTGGTGAAGTACACCTCGCAGCCGTAGATGGGCTTGACCTTCTTGCCCGTCTCCTTCTCCACCGCGGCGCACGCGTCGCACAGCTCCGGCACGCCGCTCATCACGCCGTGGTCGGTGATGGCCACCGCCGGCATGTCGAGGTCAGCCGCGCGGCGCACCATGTCCTTCACGTGGGTGGCGCCGTCGAGCAGGGAGTATTCGGTGTGGTTATGCAGATGGACGAAAGCCATGGGGGTACCGCCTCGCTTACGTATCGCGTATGCGCATGCTGGAGTTAGGGAGGATGTGCGCGAAAAAGCCAACTTACGTTCGCGTGTCATGATACCAGCATTCGAGGCGAACAAACGGTGAGGTTTGCATGAGTTTGACCGAGCGGCGCCTGCGGCCTGCGTGCGCCCGCGCGCGCCCGAGCCCTCCCCCGACAATGAAGGGGCCCGCGCCTTGCGGCGCGGGCCCCTCAAACAGGCTCTCGGTTAGAGGTTTTTATTTAGTGGATCCGTTCGCGTAGTCAAGCTGCATCTGATACCACTCCAGCTTGACGCGGCCTGTGCTTAGCTCAGCTTCGTCCTGCTTGTCGGGGTGCGGCTTCTTCTCAAGCCCCTCGAGGCGCAGGCGCAGCCGATCAGCCTTCTGGCGGATCTCAGCGACGTCGATCAACTCGACGTCCTTGCCGAAGCGGCCGAGCACCGTGACCACGTCGTTGTAGACCTGGGCAGCACCCTGGTACAGGATGAACTTCTTCTGGTCGTTGCCCGCAGCATCGAGGTTGATGGTGAGGACGCCGCCAGACTTGTTCGTCGCCACGAGCATCTCATGGCCCGGAAGGACACCGTAGGCGCCGTCGATGCCCGGGATGTTCGCGTAGTAGATCTCGCCCGAGAACAGCTCACGCGTAGGAATAGCCACTGTGCAGTGGAGCGTAGCCATTAGTCCTCATCCTTCTGCATAGCCTCGTAAGCAGCGTGGACGTCCTCGATGGCCCCCTTGTACACGAAGCACTGCTCCGGGATGTGGTCGCACTTGCCGTCGAGGATCTCGGCGAACGAGCGCACCGTGTCCTCAACGCGCACGTACTTGCCCGGGTTGCCCGTGAACACCTCGGCCACGTGGAACGGCTGGCCCAGGAACTTCTGGATCTTACGCGCGCGGTTCACGGTAAGCTTCTGCTCCTCGGAGAGCTCGTCCATGCCCAGGATGGCGATGATGTCCTGCAGGTCCTTGTACTGCTGGAGGATCTGCTGCACGCCCACGGCCACGCGGTAGTGCTCCTCGCCGACGATCTCGGGGTCGAGCGCGCGGGAGGTGGACTCCAGCGGGTCGACGGCCGGGTAGATGCCCAGCTCGGCGATGGAGCGGGACAGAACCGTCTTCGCGTCGAGGTGGGTGAACGTGGTGGCCGGAGCCGGGTCGGTCAGGTCGTCAGCGGGAACATAGACGGCCTGCACCGAGGTGATGGAGCCGGTGGTGGTGGAGCAGATGCGCTCCTGCAGGTCGCCCATCTCGGTTGCCAGCGTGGGCTGGTAGCCCACGGCGGAGGGCATGCGGCCCAGAAGCGCGGACACCTCGGAGCCGGCCTGCGTGAAGCGGAAGATGTTGTCCACGAACAGCAGAACGTCCTGGCCCTGGTCACGGAAGTACTCGGCCTCGGTCAGGCCCGCCAGGCCGACGCGCAGACGCGCTCCCGGGGGCTCGTTCATCTGGCCGTAGACCAGGCAGGTCTTGTTGATGACGCCCGACTCGCTCATCTCGAGGAACAGGTCGGTGCCCTCGCGGGTGCGCTCGCCCACGCCGGTGAACACGGACGTGCCGCCATGCTCCTGGGCGAGGTTGTTGATGAGCTCCTGGATGCACACGGTCTTGCCGACGCCAGCGCCGCCGAACAGGCCCGTCTTGCCGCCCTTGACGTAGGGCTCGATGAGGTCGATGACCTTGATGCCGGTCTCGAACACCTCGGTCGTGGTGGTCAGGGTGTCGAACGCCGGTGCCGGATGGTGGATCGGCAGCCACTCGACGTTCTCGGGCATGGGCTTGCCGTCAACCGGCTCGCCCATGACGTTCCAGATGCGGCCCAGGGTCGCGGGACCCACGGGCATCATGATGGGGGCGCCGGTGTCGACAGCCTCGATACCGCGCACCATGCCGTCGGTCGAAGACATGGCGACGGTGCGGACCAAGTCGCCCGGGAGGTGCGTCTGCACCTCGAGCACCGTGCTGATCTCCCCCGACGGGGTCTTTGCGTTAACGGTCAGGGCGTTGTAGATGGCCGGCATCTGGTCCGGCGGAAACTCCACATCCACAACAGCGCCAACGATGCGGACAACGCGTCCCGTGGCACCCTGGCTGACCGTCTTTTCGTTAGTTTCAGCCATTTATTCCTCCAAAGCTGCGGCACCGCCAACGATCTCGGTGATCTCGGTGGTGATTGCACCCTGGCGCACGCGGTTGTACACGCGGGTCAAGGTCGAGACCATCTCGGTCGCGTTGTCAGTTGCCGACTTCATTGCGTTGCGGCGAGCGCCTTGCTCACCTGAGGCCGAGTCGAGAAGGGCGTAGAAGAACGCGTTGCGCAAGTACGCCTGCATCAGATAGAACATGACCGACTCGGCATCAGGCTCGAAATCAATGTCGCCCATGATGGTTTCGTCCTTGTCGCGGTAGGCGTCAAGGACGTCCTCCTCCTTGGGCGTGAGCCCTAAGAGCTCAGCGTAGGACTGCTGGTTGATCGGCAGGACCTGCTGCTCGACCAGCGTCTGCTCGGCAGCGTTCCTCGCGTGGTTGTACACGATGTAGACCTCGTCGAGCCTGCCGTAATGGTAGCCGTCGCCGGCGTAGATCGACAGCTCGGCTGCCTGCTCGTACGTCGGGTCGGCGGATAGCCCTGCGAACTCGAACACCGGCTTGATGCCACGGTAGCTGAAGTAGCCGATGGCCTTCTTGCCACAGGCGGCCACTTCGACTTCGACGCCCTGACGCTCCTTCTCCTTGATGAGTTTTTCGGCGTGACGCAGCACGTTGCTGTTGAAGCCGCCAGCAAGGCCGCGGTCAGACGTCACCACAACGATGAGGGCGCGCTTGACCTCCGCATGCGTCTGCAGAAGAGGCTCGGAGTCAATGGGCGCGTACTTCGCCGTGCTGATGAGCATGTCCGAGATGGCGCATGCCCACGGCAGGGCGTTCGCCACCCGCTCAGACGAGCGGCGAATCTTTGCAGCAGCAACCATTTCCATGGTGCGCGTGATCTGCTTCGTCGAGGTGACGGAGTTGATACGCCTTTCAATGTCGTGAAGGTTGGGCATAGTGACCGTCCCTTATGCCGTCGTCGCGAAGGACTTCTTGAATGCCTCGATGGCGGCAGTCAAGTCAGCCTTGATCTCGTCGGTCAGCTTCTTCTCCTTGACGATGGCCGCGAGGACCTCCGGCTTGGAGGCGCGCAGGTAGTCGAGCAGCTCGTTGCGGAAGCGCACGACGTCGCCGAGCGGCAGGTCGTCGAGGAAGCCCTCGTTGCCCGCGTAGATGGCGGCAACCTGCTCGGCAACCGGCATCGGGAAGTAGCGGCCCTGCTTCAGAAGCTCGGTCATGTGGGCGCCGCGGGTCAGCTGGTCCTGGGTGGCCTTGTCGAGGTCGCTGCCGAACTGGGTGAACGCCTTGAGCTCGCGGTAGGACGCGAGGTCGAGGCGCAGGGAGCCGGCAACCTGCTTCATGGCCTTGATCTGCGCGGAGCCGCCTACGCGGGACACGGAGATGCCCACGTCGACTGCGGGGCGCTGACCCTGGAAGAACATGTCGGTCTGCAGGAAGATCTGGCCGTCGGTGATGGAGATCACGTTGGTCGGGATGTAGGCGGACACGTCGCCGGCCTGCGTCTCGATGATCGGCAGAGCGGTCATGGAGCCGGAGCCGTTCTCCTCGGACATCTTGACCGCGCGCTCGAGCAGGCGAGAGTGCAGGTAGAACACGTCGCCCGGGTAAGCCTCGCGTCCCGGCGGGCGGCGCAGGGTCAGCGACATCTGGCGGTAGGCCACCGCCTGCTTGGACAGGTCATCGTAGACGATGAGGACCGCGCGGCCCGGGTTCTCCTTGGAGGCCGGCTTGCCGTCCTCGCCGTTGTAGATGAAGAACTCGCCCATGGCGGCGCCAGCCATCGGCGCGATGTACTGCAGCGGCGCCGAGTCGGACGCGGAGGCAGCCACGATGATGGTGTTCTCCATGGCGCCGTGGCGCTCGAGGGTCTCGACGACGCCGGCAACCGTGGAGGCCTTCTGGCCGACAGCGACATAGATGCAGATCATGTCGGTGCCCTTTTGGTTGATGATGGCGTCGATCGCGATAGCGGTCTTGCCGGTCTGGCGGTCGCCGATGATGAGCTCGCGCTGGCCGCGGCCAATCGGGATCATCGAGTCGATGGCCAGGATGCCGGTCTGCATGGGCTCGTGCACGGGCTGGCGGGAGATGACGCCCGGAGCCTTGAACTCGACGGGGCGCATACCCTCGGCCTTGATGGGGCCCTTGCCGTCGATCGGCATGCCCAGGGGGTTCACCACGCGGCCGAGCATGCCCTTGCCCGAGGGAACCTCCACGATACGGCCGGTCGTGCGGACCTGGTCGTTTTCCTTGATTGCGGTGACGTCACCGAGAAGAACGGCGCCTACCTCGTCCTCTTCGAGGTTCTGGGCCAGACCGTAGACGGTCTTGCCACCCTCCCCGACGAACTCGAGAAGCTCACCGGCCATGGCGTCACGCAGACCGTCGACGCGCGCGATGCCGTCGCCGACCTGGATGACCGTGCCGACCTCGCGGGACTCTACGCTGACGTTCAGCGAGTCAAGCTGCTTGCGCAGTGCGGCGTCAATAGCCTGAGCGGTGATTTCAGTCACTAGCATTCACCTCCATCTGTTGTTTCCTTGAGCACGTGGCGCGCGTTGTTCAGCTGCGAGATGACGCTCGCGTCGATGCGCTTGCCGTTCACGCTCATGATGATGCCGCCCAAGATGGAAGGGTCGATGCGCTCGCGCAGCACCGCCTTCTTTCCCAGCTCGGCCTCAGCTTTCTCAATAATGATGTGGCGCAGGTTGTCGTCGAGTGCAACGACGGTCGTAACGTCTACCACACACAAATTCAGCTTGGTATCAAGCTCGTCCCCGTAGGCTGCGAAGACGCGATTCAGGAGACCCGCGTCCCCGCGCTCTGCCATGACCGCCATGACCTCGGTGAACGCCGGGTTGCACTCGGCGAACACCGCGTGGGCAAGCGCGTTGCGCTGCTCAGGGACATAGGAGGTGTCAGACAGGGCCCCGGAGAGGTCCATGTCGGAGTGCATCAGGTGGATGATCTCCTCCATCTGGTTGCGCACTTCGAGCACGGCATCCTGCCCGCCAGCTTCGTTCGCGGCGTCAAACATGACGGCGGCGTACGCAGCAACTTCCTCTTTGACGACAAGACGATTAGTTGGCATTGAAGCTACCTGCCTCTTTGACGTAGCGCTCGATGATCTGGCGATGCTCGCCCTCGGTGAGGTCCTCACCGATCAAGCGCGCGGCAACGTCAACCGAGGTGTCAGCGACAGACGCCTGAAGGTCGGCGATAGCCTGCTTCTTCTCGGCCTCGATGGCCACCTTCGCCTTGGCGATCATGTCAGCGGCCTCGGCCTGGGCCTTGGCGGTGATGTCAGCCTTGACCGCATCGCCCGTGGCACGAGCCTCAGCCATGATCTGCGCGGACTGCGCTTTCGCGTCAGCCAGCTGCTTCTGGTACTCCGCAAGCACACGCTCGCTCTCGATCTGCGCTTCCTCGGACTTCTTCAGGGCTTCCCTGATGTTGTGCTCGCGCTTGGTGACGATGTTGTCGATCACCGGCCAGCCGAACTTCGCGAGGATGACGAGAATGATAACGAAGGCGACGAGCATCGGGATGAACTCGTTCATATCGGGAATGAGCACCGCGATGCCCTCTTTTTCAGAAGCGAACGCGAGGGTGGGGAAAGCACACGCAAGGCTTGCTGCAGCAGCTGCAGCGGCACCGGCCTTTGCCAACTTCTTGTTCAGTTTCGCTTTCACTTATCCACCTTCTTTCCTAAAGCTTGATGTAATCGTACGATCAGGCGTCTTTAGAAGATGAAGGTGAGAACGAAGCCGATGAGCGCCAGAGCCTCGGCCAGAGCGCCGAAGATCAGGGCGTTGGTGAACAGCTTGCCGGCGATCTCAGGCTGACGCGCGGAGCCGATGCACAGGCCGTAGCCGCACAGACCGAGGCCGATGCCGGGGCCAAGGGTGCCGATGCCGTAGCCGACTACCTTGAGGGCAGCGAGAACCATTGTAATTTCCACAGTTTCCTCCTTTTACCGTTTTTGAGCCTGTTTCTCAAAAACACTTGTACATATGTCTCTCAGCGCAAGGATTACGCTGGTGAAACCGAAGCAAGGGGTGCGGACGAGGTCCGCTTCGGGCGCGCGGGCTTGCCGCCCGGGCGCTGTGCGCGCGGGGCGCGCGGGGCGCTTAGTGCTCGGACGTCGCCAGGCCGACGTAGACCGCCGACAGGATGGTGAACACGTAAGCCTGCAAGAACGCGACCAGGCACTCGAGCACGTACATGATGAACAAGAACGCGAACCAGGCGATGGACGCCACGCCCACGGGATTGGCGAAGTTGATGAGGTCCAGGATGAAGAACTGGGTCATGATGGCGAACACGCCGAGGATCACGTGCCCCGCGAACATGTTGCCGTAGAGTCGGACGGCCAGCGTGAGCAGACGGACGACCAGGGAGAAGAACTCGAAGAACCAGATGATCGGAACCATCACCACGGGAAGGCCGGACGGGGCGATCGACTTGAGGTAGCCCAGGCCGCCCTTCGCCTTGATGCCGTAGAAGTTGAAGTAGATGAAGGACACCAGAGCGAGCGCCCAGGTGACGGACAGCGAGCCGGTCGGGGTCTTCGTGCCCGGGATGAGGCCGATCACGTTGCTGATGAAGATGAAGAAGAACAGCGTGGCCAGAAACGGGATGTGCTTCTTGTAGCCGTGCCCGATGGCGCCCTCGCCCATGTTGCGGCAGATGGCGTCGTATCCCCAGTCGATGAGGCCGGCGAACTTGCCCTTCGGCGCGATGTCGACCTTGCGCACGCCGGCGAGCACGACCGCCAGCACTATCACGCAGATGATGCACATCCACACGGTGTACTGCGTGATGCCGAAGCCGTTGCCGAAGTCGACGACGAACGTGGAGTTGAACGACTCGCTCAGCTCCTCAATCGGGCCAGCGATATCCGCCAGGGGATTGCCCGTAAGTTCAAAAGCCATGTACCTCTCCTTTACCCTTCTCTATCGACGCTTCGACAAGACCAAGCCGAAGACGATAACCCCGACGACGAACGCCAGAAGCTCGGCTACTGAGTAGGCGACGACCACGTCAGGCGCGATGAGCTTGCACGCGATCATGCCCGCGATGAGGATGACGAACGACGCGATGATGGTGAGCAGAAACGGGGCGAGCATGTCGATGGAATGCGTGGGGTTGACCGTGCGGATCTTCTTCGTGGCCACCCGAAACGGGATGAGGCTCACGAAGCCCACGATGATCGCCACGATGACTGCTATCGCCATAGCTCACTTTCTCGTTCGTCTCTGCACACAATGCGCCCTATCAGAGCCTTCCGTATCATAGCGGAATGTGAAGAACTTGCGAAGGCTCCATAACAAACCCGCATGATTTTCGGGTGAGCGGCAGGCGACGGCTCGGCTTCGATCCGACGACGCGCCGCCCACCCGAAAAGTCCTCCCGATAGGCGAAAAGCTAGTACTCCAAGCCCGGGTAGAGCGGATGCGCCTTGAGGATGCCGTCCACCTCGGCGCGCACGCCGGCGAGCACGCCGGGGTCGCCGGCGTTGAACACCGCGCGGGCGATGAGCTCTCCCACCTGGTAGAAGTCGTCTGCGCCGAGCCCGCGCGTCGTGCCCGCCGCCGAGCCCACGCGGATGCCGCTCGTGACGAACGGCGAGCGCTGCTCGTTGGGGATGGTGTTCTTGTTGGCCGTGAGCCCCACGCCCTCCAGCAGCCGCTCGGCGTCCTTGCCGGTGACGCCCGCGGGGGTGAGGTCCACGAGGCACAGGTGGTTGTCGGTGCCGCCCGACACGAGGCGCAGCCCCCCGTCGGCCATGCCCTGCCCCATCGCGCGCGCGTTCTCCACCACGTGGTCGACGTAGGCGGCGTACTCGGGCGTGAGCGCCTCGCCGAAGGCCACGGCCTTGCCGGCGATCACGTGCATGAGCGGGCCGCCCTGCGCGCCGGGGAAGATCGCCTTGTCGACCTTCCTCGCGATCTCGTCGGAGTTCGTGAGGATGAAGCCGCCGCGCGGGCCGCGCAGCGTCTTGTGGCTCGTGGAGGTGACCACGTCGGCATGCGGCACCGGGCTCGGGTGCGCGCCGGTGGCCACCAGGCCCGCGATGTGGGCCATGTCCACCATGAGGAAGGCGCCCACCTCGTGCGCGATGCGCGCCATGCGCTCGAAGTCGATGACGCGCGGGTAGGCGGAGGCGCCGGCCACGAGAACCTTCGGGCGCACCTCCTTGGCGATGCACTCGACCTCGTCGTAGTCGATGAGCTCGGTGGCGGGGTCCACGCCGTAGGACGCGACGCGGTACAGAAGGCCCGAGAAGTTCACCGGCGAGCCGTGCGTGAGGTGCCCGCCGTGGTCGAGGCTCATGCCGAGCACCACGTCGCCCGGCTCGACGAGGGACAGGTACGCGCCGAAGTTCGCGCTCGCGCCCGAGTGGGGCTGCACGTTGGCGTGCTTCGCGCCGAAGAGCGCGCAGGCGCGGTCGCGCGCGAGGTTCTCCACCACGTCGACCTTCTCGCAGCCGCCGTAGTAGCGCTTGGACGGGTAGCCTTCGGCGTACTTGTTGGTGAGCACGCTGCCGACCGCCTCCATCACGGCGCGCGAGGTGAAGTTCTCCGACGCGATGAGCTCGATGCTGCCGCGCTGGCGAGAGAGCTCGTCAGCGAGCGCGGCGCGCACCTCGGGATCGGTCTGGGCGAGGAATTCCAAGGTCATGGGGCATGGTCTCCTTACGTCGCTTGCGTCGCTTACGTCGCGCTAGTTGTCCTCGAGCTGCATGATCTTCTCGACGCGGCCCGCGTGGCGCCCGCCGCCGAACCCAGTGGAGAGGAACGCGTCCAGGATGCGCTCGTTCTCCTCGAGCTCGACGAAGCGGCCCGACAGCGTGACCACGTTGGCGTCGTTGTGCTCGCGCGCGAGGGCGGCGAACTGCGTGTTGATGACGTTCACGGCGCGGATGCCGCGCACCTTGTTGGCCGCCACCGCCATGCCGATGCCCGTGCCGCACACCAGCACGCCGGCCTCGGCGTCGCCGCGCGCCACATCGCGGGCCACGAGCGCGGCGTAGTCCGGGTAGTCGACGCGCGCGTCGGAGTCGGGGCCGCGGTCCGCCACGTCATGCCCCTCGGCGGCCAGGTAGTCGACGAGGCGCTGCTTCTGCTCGAAGCCCGCGTGGTCGCTTGCGATGCTGATGCGCATGGGTCTGCACCTTTCCCTCGGGCGCCGCGCCCGCGTCTTGCGGAGGGGATGCGGCGCGCTCGTGCTCGTTTACGGTCGTGCTCGTTTTGGGCAGATTGCATTGTATGACGAATCGCCTCGCTCAGGAAGCCGGATTCGGAGGCTTCTCACGCGCTCCACGGGCGGGCGCGGCGGAGGGACGCAGCGGGCGGCGGCGTGTCGGCGGGGTGATGCGCGTGTGAGGCCGGCGTGTCAGCGGCGCGCGGGGCGCCTACGCGGCGGGGGCGCGGTGGGCCTCGAGCCAGGTGAGCACGTCGGCGTACACGCGCTCGCGCCCGTCCTCGTTCAGGATCTCGTGGCGCATGCCCTGGTAGAGCACCACCTCGACCGACTCCACGCCGGCGGCGCGCATGATCTCGGCGGAGGCGCGCACGCCCTCGCCGTTGTCGCCGACGGGGTCATGTGAGCCCGCGATGAACAGGATCGGCAGGTCGGGCGGTATCTTCGCCGCGAGGTCGAGGCGCGCCGCGTCGTAGGTGAGCGCGGTGAGCGCGGCGTAGCCGCCCGCCGTGAACGGGCGCCCGCACAGCTCGTCGGCGATGAACGCGTCGACGTTGGCCTCGTTCGCCGACAGCCAGTCGAACGGCGTGCGCGCGTTCTCCACGGCGCGGGAGTAGGCCCCGTCGGCCACCGAGCGCAGAAAGGGGCTCGCCGCGCGCTCGCCCGACACCCGCGCGATCGTGCGCGCGATCACGTTGCCCGCCTTCGACACCGCGCGCGGCTTGTTCCCCGTGCCGCACAGGATGGCGCCCGCGAGCCCCTCGGCGTGGCGCGTGAGGTAGACGCGCGTGACGAAGCTGCCCATGGAGTGGCCGAACACGAAGTACGGGACGCTGCGCGCGAAGCGGGCGCTCACCAGGCGCCTGAGCGCGTCGACGTCCTCCACGAGCACCTCGGCGCCCCCGCGCGCGGGCATGTGCCCCCAGTCCTCGGGGTCCGTGACGCTCTTGCCGTGGCCGATGTGGTCGTGCGCGCACGCCACGTAGCCGTGCGCGGCCAGCTCGCGCGCGAACGCGTCGTAGCGGCCCGCATGCTCGGACATGCCGTGCACGATCTGCACGATGCCGCGCACGCTCGGCGCGGCGCCCGCCGGGCGCCACAGCAGACCCTTGATCTGGCTTTTCCCGTCAGCGGATGAGAATCCCAGCGCAGTGCGCTCCACGGGGTAGAGCATGAGCCCTCCTTTCGCGTCTCGTCAAAGCCGCGCGCGTGCCTGCGCGGCATGCCTGCGTCAGCATGCGGGCCGCAAGGGCGCGCCGCGTCGCGGGCGGACGCTCCAGCGCCCAGCCCGCCAGGCGGCTCCGGGCGCGCCGGCGCCTAGCCCACCGCCCGCATGTCGGCGACGGTGATCCCTCCCTCGCGCACGAGGAGGGGATGGTCGCCCGTGCAGTCGAGGATGGTGGAGGCCACGCCGCTTCGCGGCGCGTCGTCGACGACCACGCAGCCGACCTGCGCGGCGAAGGCGGCGTCGACGTCGGCGAAGGAGCGCGGCGCGGGCGCGCCGGACGGGTTCGCCGAGGTGGTGGCCAGAGGCGCGCCCACGAGGCGCAGAAGCTCGAGCGCCGTGGCGCTGTCCGGCATGCGCAGCCCGACGGTGCCCGCCGCCGAGCAGAACGCGCGCGGCACGCTTTCGCTCGCGCGCACGATGAGCGTGAGCGGGCCGGGCCAGAACGCCCGCGCGAGCGCGGAGGCGAGCGCCGGGACGTCCTCGCCGAAGCGCGCCAGGTCGCCGGCTGACCCCACGAGCCAGGCGACGGGCTTGCGCGCGTCGCGCTGCTTGAGCTGGTAGAGCTTCTCGGGGCTTTCCGCATGGCGGACCGACACGCCCACGCCGTAGACGGTGTCGGTGGGAAAGATCACGGCCTCGCCGCGCTCGAGGGCGGCAACGGCCTCGGCGGCGGTGGCGGGATGGTTCACGGCGCCTCTCCTTCTGCCTTCGAATGCTGAGCCGTTATCCGCCAGTATAAGGCAAAGCGGGCCCGCGATGGAACCGCGGGCCCGCTTTCATCGGACGGGAGCGCGCAGGGCGCGGGCGGGGCGGGGCGCGACGGCGCCGCCCGCGGTTCGACCCCGCTTCGGCCGCGTCCTCCCCCTTCGGGCGATTGGGTGCCTGGCTGCTCGCGGCTGGAGGGCTGCGCCCTGCCGCTCAGAGCTCGCCGAGCTCGCGCGACCAGTCGAACCCGGGAGGCGGGGCGGTGGGGACCGCCTCGCCGGAGGCGCCCGCGAGAGGCGCGCCCCCAGCCGCCTCGGCGGGATCCCACTGGCAGGCGCCCATGTCGACGTGCTCCTCGTCGGCGAAGGCGACGCCCTCCTCCTCGAGCATCGCGCGCTGCACCTCGGGGCCGCCGAAGGCGAAGCCGCGGCACAGGCCGCCGTCCTTGAACACCACGCGATGGCACGGGATGGAGGCGGCGTCCGAGCCGGGGGCGGGGTTGGCGTGCAGGGCGAAGCCCACGTAGCGCGCCGAGCGCGGGCGCCCGACGAGCCGCGCGATCTGCCCGTAGGTGGCCACCTTGCCGCGCGGTATGCGCCGCACCTGGTCAAACACCTGGTCCGAGAACTCAGCCACGAGGCGCCTCCCCCGCGTCCGCGCATGCGGAGAGGTCCGCGCAGATCGCCTCCGCCACGCGCAGGCCGTCCGTGGCGGCGCTCATGATGCCGCCGGCGTAGCCCGCGCCCTCGCCGCAGGGGTAGAGGCCGGCGATCGTCTTCGACTGGAGGTCGTCGCCGCGCAGGATACGCACGGGGGCCGAGCTGCGCGCCTCGACGCCCGTCATCACAGCCTGCGGGTGCGCGAACCCGCGCAGCTTGGCGTCGAGCGCGGGCAGCCCCTCGGCCAGGGCGTCAGTGACGAGCGGCGGCAGGCACGCGCGCAGGTCGGCCCACGCCACGCCGCGCGGATAGCTCGGGCGCACGAGCGTGCTCTCGTGCCCGCTCTCGTTCGCCAAGAAGTCGCCGACCGTCTGCGCGGGCGCCGTGTAGGGCGCCCGCCCGCCGGCGCTTCCCAGCCCGAACGCCGCGCGCTCGACCTGGCGCTGGAACGCCACGCCGGCGAGCACGTCCTCGCCGGGGAAGTCGTCGGGCTCGATGCCCACGAGCAGCGCGCTGTTGGCGTTGGCGCCGTCGCGCGCGAAGCGGCTCATGCCGTTCACGCACACGCCGCCCTCCTCGCTCGCCGCGGCCACCACCTCGCCGCCGGGGCACATGCAGAACGTGTACACGCCGCGGCCCGCCCTCGTGTGCGCCGCGAGCTTGTAGTCGGCCGCGCCGAGCGCCGGATGGCCCGCCGCCGCGCCGTACTGCGCCTGGTCGATGAGCTCCTGCGGGTGCTCGATGCGCACGCCGACGGCGAAGGGCTTGCGCTCGAGCGCCGCGCCGGCCCATCGCAGCATCTCGTAGGTGTCGCGCGCGGAGTGCCCGCAGGCCAGCACGAGGCGGCAGGCGGGCTCGACGCGCACCGCGCCCGTGCGCACGTCGCGCAGGCGCACCGCGGCCACGCGCCCGCCCATGACGTCGATGCCGTCAAGCTGGGTGAGGAAGCGCACCTCCCCGCCTTCGGCGATGACGCGCTCGCGCAGGTTGCGCACCACGCCCGCGAGCTTGTCGGTGCCGATGTGGGGCTTGGCCGCCACGAGGATGTCGCGCGGCGCGCCGGCCTCGGCGAACGCCTCGAGCACGTGGCGGATGTGGGGGCTTCTCGTCCCCGTGGTGAGCTTCCCGTCGGAGAACGTGCCCGCGCCGCCTTCGCCGAACTGGACGTTCGCCGCCACGTCGAGCTCGCCGCCCGCCGCGAACGCCTCGATGGCGGCGAGGCGCTCCTCGACCGCGGCGCCGCGCTCGACCACGAGCGGACGCAGGCCGGCGCGCGCGAGGTAGAGCGCGCAGAACAGGCCCGCGGGGCCCGTGCCCACCACGACGGGCCGCGTCTCGCCCGCCTCGGCGAACGCGGCGGCGCAGTCCGGCACGCGCAGGGGCTCGGGCGGCACGTGGGGCTTCACGCTCACGCCCTTGGCGGGGCGCGGCGAGACGGCGTTCGGCACCTCGACGGCGCAGGTCACCACGAAGTGGACGCTTCTCTTCCTGCGCGCGTCGACGCTGCGCCGAAGCAGGCGCACGTCCCTGACCGCGTCAGGCGCGACGCCGAGCGCCGCGGCGACCTCCCGGCGCAGAAGGCTCGCGCGATCAGGCAGCAGGGCGTCAAGCGACACCGGGACGTTCGACGCCTCCACGCACCGCGTCATGCGCGCACCGCGCCTTCCGCGCCCTGCGCATTCTGCGCGTTTCGCGAGCTCCGCGCCGCCTCCGCGCGCCCGGCCGCTTGGGGACCCCGCGCCACCTCCGCAACCCCTGCCGCCCGCGCGTTCTGCGCAGCGCCGAGCGCGCGCACGGCGCTGCGGCCCGCGAGCAGGCCGCTCGCCCACGCCCAGTGCAGGTTGTAGCCGCCGCAGGGCGCGTCCACGTCGAGCGCCTCGCCCGCCACGTAGAGCCCCGGCACCGCGCGCGCCTCGAGCGTGCGCACGTCGAAGCCCGCCACGTCGAAGCCGCCGCGCGTCACCTGGCACTGGCGCACGTCACCTAGCCCCTCGACCGCCAGCGCGAAGCGCTTGAGCACGCGCGCGAGGTCGTCGAGGGAGGCGCTGGCGAGCAGGGTGTCGTCCTCGTGCCCGAGGCTCTCCAGCAGCACGTGGGCCACCTGCGGCAGCACCATGCCGCGCAGGAAGTCCTCGCAGGTGAGCGCATCGCCGAAGATCGAGGCGAGCTGCGCGCGGCGGCGCGCGAGGAAGCCGGACGCGCTCGCGGGCTCGACGCGGGGCAGGAAGTCCACCGCAAGCTCGTCGCCCGGGCGCGCGTGGCGCGACAGGTTGAACGCCGCGATGCCCGACACGCCGTACTTGCGGAACATCACCTCGCCCGGCTCGCGCCGCAGAAGCTCGCCGGCGCGCCACAGCTCGAGCGCGCCGCGCACGCGGATGTTGTCGAGCTGGCGCACGAGGCGCGTCTCAGTGGCGATCGGCCCGAGCACCGGGCGCTGCGCGCGGAACGCGAGCGCGTCGGGCAGCATCTCATGCGCCACGCGCCCGCCGCAGGCCACCACCACCGCGTCCGCGCGGAAGAACGCGCCGTCGTGCAGGCGCAGCGTGAAGGGCTTGCCCGGCGCGCGCGGCGGCTCCACCACGTCGACGCGGGCGTCGCAGCGCACCTCGACGCCCGCCGCCGCAGCCGCGGCGCGCAGCACGTCGAGCACGGCGGACGCCTTGTTGGCCTGCGGGTACAGCCGCCCCTCCGACTCCTCGCGCCACATGAGGCCGTGCGCGGCGAAGAAGTCGAGCACGGCGGCGCCCGGGCCGGGGGAGAAGCGCGCCCGGCGCGAGGGCTCCCGGCCGCAGGCGAGCGCCTCGGCGTTGCCGAGCACGGCCTCGACGAACTTCGCGTTGCGGTAGAGCTTCGGGTCGATGCGCGCGTTGGAGAAGTTGCAGCGCCCGTTGCCCGTGGCGAGGATGGAGCGCCCCACCCGCTCGTCAGCCTCGAGCACCGCCACGCGCACGCCCGCGTCCGGCGAGCTCGCGCTCGCGCTTGGCGTCAAGACCGCGGGCGCGCCCGCGTTCGCGCCGCCATGCGCACGCACGTCCTCCGCAGCCGCCACGGCAGCCGCCAGCCCGGCGGCCCCGCCGCCTATGATCGCAAGAGTTGTCATGGGTGCCATTATAAGGCAACGCCCCGCGCGCCGCGCGCCGGCCTGCGTCTCCGCCGCCAACGAAAAAGGCGGCCCCGGCTTCCCGGGGCCGCCTTGCGGACGCGGATGCGGGGCGCGCCGCCCTTCCCTACTTGCTCTCGAGCTGGGGGATCGGGGTCTCGTCGAGCTCGGCGAGGTTGCCCTCGTAGACGTAGTGGCGCGTCTCGCGCGCGATCAGGCCGGAGAGCAGCAGCACCATGATGATGTTGGGCACGGCCATGAGCGCGTTGGTGATGTCGGAGATGGTCCAGACCACGTCGCCGATGCCGATGGCGCCCAGAAACGCCACGATCACGTAGAGCACCTGGTAGGGGCGGATGGCCTTCTTGCCGAACAGGTAGGTGACGCAGCGGTTGCCGTAGTAGCTCCAGCCCAGGATGGTGGAGTACGCGAACAGGATCATGCCGAACACGAGGATCGGCGTGCCGATGTAGGGGATCTCGGCGAACGCGGCGCTCGTGAGCTGCGCGCCGGCGGTGATGGAGCCCGCCGCGATCTGCGCCTGCAGGTCGGCGTTTCCGAGCATGGTGGACACGAGCACGAGGCCCGTGAGCAGGCAGATGACCACGGTGTCCCAGAAGGTGCCCGTCATGGAGACGAGCGCCTGGCGCGCCGGGTTGCGCGTGGAGGCGGCGGACGCCACGATGGGCGCCGAGCCGAGGCCGGACTCGTTGGAGAACAAGCCGCGCGCGCAGCCGAACTGCAGCGCCAGCATGAGGCCGCTCCCCAGAGCGCCGCCGAACGCCGCTTTCGGCGTGAAGGCGCACTCGACGATCAGGCACAGCGCCGGCCAGACGTACTCCCAGTTCATGCCGAGGATCATGATGCAGCCCCACGCGTAGGCCAGCGCCATGAACGGCACGAGCTTCTCGCACACGCGCGAGATCACCTTCACGCCGCCGAAGATGACGGCCGCCACCATGATCACGATGGCCAGGCCGATGCCCCAGGTGGGGATGCCCGGCAGGTTCGTGGTGATGACCTCGGTCATGGCGGAGGACTGCACCGCCGAGCCGATGCCGAACGAGGCGATGGCGGCGAACGCCGCGAACGCGCCCGCGCCGAGCATCGCCCACCACGGGGTGGTGCCGTCGTCCTTCTTGAAGGCGCGCTTCCACGCGTACATGGCGCCGCCGAGCATGTTGCCGTTGTGGTCCTTCACGCGGTACTTCACCGCGGCGAACGTCTCGGAGTACTTGGTGGCGATGCCGAACACGCCGGTGAGCCACATCCACAGCACCGCGCCCGGGCCGCCCGCGATGATGGCCGTGCCCACGCCCACGATGTTGCCCGTGCCGATGGTGGCCGACAGCGCCGTGCACAGCGCGCCGAACTGGCTGATGTCACCCGGAGCATCCGGGTCCTTGGTGATCGACAGCTTGATGGCCGTCGGCAGCTTGCGCTGGATGAAGCCCGTCCTGAAGGTCATGAAGATGTGCGAGCCCAGAAGGAGGACCAGCATCGGAATGCCCCAGACGAAGCTGTCAACCGCATTGATGACGTCGATTACCGCTTCCATAACGTCTCTTTTCCCTTGTGTGGCGAACCGTTTCCCGTGACGCGAGAGAGCTTGTGTCGAAAGGGGTTTTGCTCGACGGGACAACCGATGGGATGACCTGCGGGGTGCGGCGAAAGCCGTTTCGGCAGAAGCACTTTAACGCGCTAAAGCAGCTGCATTATAGGCAGAAGCGAACGCTCGATTTGTTAACAAACTGAAAACTGTCAGCGAACGGGGAGGACGCGCCGCCGCGTGGCAAGGCGGCCGCCGGCAAACGGCAGGCGGAAGGGAAGACATGCGAAGCTGCGCAGGCGCGGGCGCGAGCGTGGGCGCCCGCCCCGGCAAGCGGCAGGGCTACTTCCCCTTGACGACGGGGATGGGCGCGTCATATGCCTCGTCGAGGTGGCCCTCGTAGACGTAGTGGCGCGTCTCACGCGCGATCAGGCCGGAGAGCAGCAGGATGGCGATGATGTTCGGCACGGCCATGAGCGCGTTGCCGATGTCCGAGATCGTCCAGACCACGTCCCCCACCCCGACGGCGCCCAAGGCCGCCACGATCACGTACACCACCTGGTACGGGATGTTGGCGCGCCGGCCGAAGAGGTAGGTGACGCAGCGGTTGCCGTAGTAGCTCCAGCCCAGGATGGTGGAGTAGGAGAACGCCACCATGCCGAGCACGAGGATCGGCGTGCCCAGGTACGGGATCTTCGCGAAGGCCGTCGAGGCCAGCGCCGCGCCCGTGTAGATGCTCGGGTTCTCGAGGATCTGCGCCTGGATGTCGGGGTAGCTGATCATGGTGGACACGAGCACGAGGCCCGTGAGCAGGCAGATGACCACCGTCGACCAGAACGTGCCCGTCATGGCGATGAGCGCCTGCTCGGCGGGGTTTCTGGTCTTGGCGGCCGCCGCCACGATGGGGGCGGTCCCCAGGCCGCTCTCGTTGGAGAACAGCCCGCGCGCGCAGCCGTACTGCAGCGCCGTCGCCAGGCCGCTCCCCACGGCCCCGCCGAACGCCGCCTGGGGCGTGAACGCGCACGTGAGGATCATCAGAAGCGCCTCGCCGAGGACGCTCCAGTTCAGCACCATGATGACGAGGCACCCCGCCGCGTAGGCCACGGCCATGAAGGGCACGAGCTTCTCGCACACGCGCGAGATCGACCTCACGCCTCCGAAGATGACGGCCGACACCGCGACCACGATGACCACCGCCACGGCCTCCTTGGGGATGGCCGGGATCGACGAGGTGATGATGCCCGACATGGCGGAAGCCTGCACCGCGCTGCCCGTGCCGATGGTGGCGATGACGGCGAACGCCGCGAAGGCCACCGCGCCCGCCTTCGCCCACCAGGGAGTCGAGCCGTCCGCGCGCGCGAAGGCGCGCTCCCACACGTACATGGCGCCGCCGAGCATCTGGCCGGCGTGGTCGCGCACGCGGTACTTGATGGAGGCGTACACCTCGACGTACTTCGTGGCGATGCCGAAGACGCCGGCGATCCACATCCACAGCACCGCGCCCGGCCCGCCCGCGAGGATGGCCGTGGCCACGCCCACGATGGAGCCGGTGCCGATGGTGGCCGCGAGCGCCGTGGCCAGCGCGCCGAAGTTGGAGATGTCGCCCTTGCCGTCGGGGTCGCTCGCGAGCGACATGCGGATGGCGGCCGGCAGCTTGCGCTGGATGAAGCCCGTGCGGACGGTGAGGTAGAGGTGCGTGCCCAGGAGCAGGGCTATCATAGCGGGACCCCAGACGAAGGAGTCGATGGCGTTGAGTATCTCAGTCATAGTGGTTCGCCATTGTAACCTCGCGCCCGCGCCCGCGCCGCGACGATTCGGCGAAATCCCCGCCCCGCGAAAAATGCGGGGTGAGCGGGCTACTCCTCGGGCAGAGCGAGCCGGCCGCAGGACATGCGTCAGCGGGTCTTGAAGGTGAAGGTCGCGGGGTTGGCGGTCTGCAGCCAGGCGAGGTAGGTGTCGGGGCTGTGGGCCGTGAGCGCCGAGGTCACGTCGATGCTGGCGAGCTCACCTGCCGCCTGCGCGAGCGCGAGCGCCCCGCCCGAGCCCTCCGACGCCCGCGCAAGCGCCGCCGCGCACGCCTCGAGCGCGTCAGCGGGCAGCGGGCCCTGGCGCCTGTCTCCCACCACCTCGCAGCGCGTGATGGCGGAACGAGCGGCGCTCATGCGGTTGTACGCCGCGCGGTAGGCTACGTGCTCCCGCGCGGGGAGCTCGACCGTCGTGCCGTACGCGCCGTAGCCCCACGCGGCAAGCGGAAGGCTCGGCACCGCGTCAGCCGGGTTCGCCACGTTGAAGATGCCCGCGTACGCCCCGCCGGCGCGCTCGGGTGCGCGCGTGCTGTTCGGCGCGGCGAACGTGTAGGCGTGCACGCCGGCGTACGACCCCTCGTCGATCAGGTCGGCAGCCAAGAGGTTCGCCACCGCCCCTCCCCTGCTGTGCCCGCAGAGGAGCACGTGGGTGGTGCGCGGGTCGAGGCCGAAGCGCTCCAGGTAGGCGCCGAGCGCCGAGCGCACCTCGTCGGCGGCGCGCGCGAACCCGCGATGGTCCGCCTCGCCCGCTTCGGGTCCGAGCGCGCAGTTGAAGTTGCTCAGCCACTCGCTCCCGTAGGTGCCGCGCACGCCCACGAGCACCACGTCGCCTGAGGCGCGCCCGTCGGCGGCGACGAGCTCCTTGCGCGCGATCGCGTAGGCCGCCACGTCCGTCGAGCCGGTGAGCATGTTCGCCACCTCGTCGGCCACGCGGCTGCGGCCCTCGTACGCGCTCACGTCGACGTCGCGGAAGCCGAGCGCCCCCAAGGCCTCGACCGCGTAGGCGCGTCCGCCGGGCGCGCCGTAGCTCGACTGCGCGTTCACCGCGGCGCTTAGCGCGGCGCACGTCGCGGCCAGGTCGTTGTTGTAGGCGCGGGAGCCGCCGATGAGCCACGCGTCGTCGAAGGCCACCTGGGCCTCGGCCACCTGCCCGCCGCCCACGCCCGCCAGCTCGCTCGCGTAGGCGACCGTGGCCGGCTCAGGGCGCTCGGCAGACGAGACGGCCAGCGAGCGCGTGAAGGCGTCCTGGGCGAGCGCCGTCGGGGCGGGTGCCGCAAGCGCCGCGTCAGGCGCGCGGCGCACCATGTCGGCCATGACCGCCGAGGCCGCGTGCGCGCCCGCCGCCCCGAGCGCCAGCATGAGCACGAGTCCCAGCGCCACCACGCGGACCAGCGTCGACGTCTTCTCCTCAGCCACGGCCGTCTCCCTTCGCTCCAGCTCCCGCCGTCTTCGACGGTTCAAAGTCTAGAGAGCGAACCTTACCGCAGCCTTACACGCCCATGACATTTTCCTCGGCGTTTCCGACACGTTGAGAAGAAGGGGCACGAGGGACGCAAACGCGCGCGGGGCGAGGAACCCGTCCTCGCCCCGCATGATGGGCTTGTCTTGCGGCAGCAGCGCGGCGTCACGCCGGCGTCGGCCTGCCAGCTGCCAGCGCCTCCCTACTCGAAGCGGTAGAGGTCGCGCGTGGCCTTCTGGAACGCCTCGTACACCTCGAGCGCGACGGCCTCGTCGGCGACCAGCTCGAACGCGGCGGGCTGGCCCTCCTCGTCGACCTCGGTCACCTCGAGCAGCACCACCTCGCCCGACGAGCACGCCGGGGAGTCCTCGTCAACCGGGAAGAAGAACCCGTACGAGCGCCCCTCGTGCAGGACGAGCCCCAGAAACTCGAGCTCGACCACGTCGCCCCGCTCGTCTTCGAACGAGAACGTGACGCCCTCCTCCACCGGGGGGCAGAAGTTCGGCGCGCTTCCCTCGCGTATGCGTCCCTGCTCGGCCATGGCTAGCTCCTCCCGTGCTTCTTGGGCTTCTTCTTGTTGCCGGTGCTCTTCTGCGGCGCCTTCTCAGGCGCGGCAGCCGCCGCGGCCGCCGCCTCGAGGCGCGCCAGCGGCACCTGCGCGATGGGCTCGCTGCCCGCGTGCTCGAACCCGAAGCGGGCGATCTCGGCCCCGTACTTCTTCTGCAGCTTGGCGAACTTCGGCTCGCGCGTCTTCCACATCGCGTACAGCGGCGTGGCGATGGCGATGGACGAGTACGAGCCGGCGATGAGGCCGATCGACATGGCGAACGCGAAGTCCTTCAGCGTCTCGCCGCCGAACAGAAGCATCGCGAACACCGGGATGAACGACGTCAGCGTGGTGTTGACGGTGCGGATGAGCACCTGGTTGACGGAGTGGTTCGCCATGGTCATGAACGTGCAGCGGATGCTCTCGCCGCTCATGTTGTCGTTGATGCGGTGGAACACCACCACCGTGTCGTACAGCGAGTAGCCCAAGATGGTGAGCAGCGCCGCGATGGTGTTGGGGTTCACCTCGCGGCCCACGAGCGCGTAGATGCCCATCACCAGGATGAGGTCGTGGAACAGCGCCACCACGGCCATGATGCCCATCTTGTAGTCGCGGAAGCGGATGCCGATGTAGGCGATGATGAGCACGAGCGACACCAGAAACGCGATCAGCGACGACTGGATCACGCTCGCGCCCCAGTCGGGCCCGATGGTGGTCACCTCGAAGCTCTCCGTGGACAGCCCCAGCTCGGAGGCGACCGCGCTGGCGCTCGCCGCGGCGTCCTCGGCGCTCGTGGTGGTGGTGCGCACGAGGAAGCCCTCCTCGCCGTCGGCCGTGGTGGTCTGGATGACCGCGTCGGGCTCGCCCGCGTCGGCGAACGCGTCGCGCATCTGCTCGATGGTGACCTCGCCGGTGTCGTGGAACGCCACCGAGGTGCCGCCCACGAACTCGATGCCGAAGTTCAGCCCGCGCAGGCCCACCACGGCGAAGCACGCGCACATGGCGACGGCCGCCGCGGTGAGGAACACCTTGCGGTAGCCGAGGAAGTTGATGTCGTGCTTGATGAAGCGGCCCTTGACCTTCGGCGCCGGCGCCTTCGCCGGCGAGGCGTCCGCGCCCGCCGCCTGGGCGCCGGCCTCGGCAGCCTTCACGGCCCCAGCAGCCCCGGCGGCCTCGGCGGTTCCGGCGGCCTGGGCGCCGTCGGCCTTCGCGGCCCCGTCGGCCTCCGCCGCCTTCGCGGCCGCCTCGCCCGCGCGCGCGGCCTCGACCGAGTCGCGCGTGCCCCAGAAGCCGGGGTGCCTCGCGATGGCCTTCGGCGCGAGCAGGCGGATGAGCGGCGCCTTGAACAGGAGCATCATCACGATGTCGCACAGGATGCCGAGCGCCAGCGTGAGGCCGAAGCCCTTGACCGACGCGCTCGCCAGGAAGAACAGCGACAGCGCCGACACGAGCGTGACCAGGTCGGCGTCGATGGAGGTCAGGATGGCGTGCCGCACGCCCGTGATGGACGCGGCGCGCACGCTGCGGCCCATGCGGATCTCCTCGCGGAAGCGCTCGAGCGTGAGGATGGAGGAGTCAGCCGCCATGCCGATGGTGAGCACGATGCCCGCCACGCCCGCAAGCGAGAGGCTGAACAGCCCGAACGCCGAGAGCGCCGCCAGGATCCCCAGGTAGAGCACGGCGAACACGAGCATGGCCGCCGCCGTGATGAGGCCCAGGCCGTGGTAGAACACCAGCAGGTAGAGCATGACCACCGCCAGGCCGATGAGCGCCACCAGCACGCCGGAGGCCAGCGCGTCCTGGCCGAGCGTCGGGCCGACCACCTGGCTCTGGGCGTACTCGAAGCTCACGGGCAGCGAGCCCGACTCGAGGATGGTCTGCAGGTTCTTCGCCTCTTCCTGCGTGTAGTTGCCCGTGATCTGCACTTGCCCGTTGGGGATCTCGGACTGCACGCGCGGCGCGGACTGCACCTCGTCGTCGAGGATGATGACGATCTCGCCCTTGGTGGGCGCGAGCTCGGCCGTGGCCTCGGCGAACGCGGCGGCGCCCTCGGCGTCGAGCGTGACGTTCACCGCGTAGTCGGTGCCCGTCTCGCTCGCGCGGTCGATGGTGACGTTGGTGATGTTCTCGCCCGTGACGAGCGGCGTGTAGGTGCCCGGCTCGACGGTGAGGTGCTGCGTCTCGCCCGTGGGGAAGGTGTTGCCGTAGTCGTCCGTGAAGGTGGCCTCGTTGGCGTACTGGCCGCTCTGGATCTGCTTCACCACCTCCTGGTCGGTGAACGAGTCGAGGCGCGCGAGGGTGAGCGAGCCTGTGCGCCCGATGGTGGCGAGCGCCTCCTCGGTGTCGGACAGGCCCGGGATCTGCACGAGGATCTGGTCAGACCCCTGCACCTGCACCGTGGCCTCCGACGCGCCGAGGGCGTTCACGCGGCTCTCGATGATGGCGCGCGACTTCTCCATGTCGTCAGCCGTCACCGCGCCGCCGTCGTCGGACTTCGCCGTGAGCACCACCGACAGGCCGCCCTGGATGTCGAGGCCCTGGTTGATCTTCTCCTGCGGCGGCACGAACAGCGCCACCGACACCACCACCAGCACGGTGGTGAGGACGAGCAGCCATATGTTGCGGCGGTCGTGCGTGCGCGCCGGCTTCTTCTTGACGTTGCGCTCCAAAGCCATGGGCGAGATGCTCCTTTTCGTCTTCTCTTCCTCAAAAGCCCTCGGGCGGTCCGCTTGCGCAAACCGCCCGAGAGGTGCTTCACGTGTCTTATGCGTTAACTTGCCTATTGTGCCACAAACGGGCAGCATCGGCCAGACCGCAGCCGCTTGCAGCCAATTTATTCTCAGGCATCAATAATCCTGTGCCGCCGGGCTCGCCATCCACGCCGCCAGGAACTCGTCGTAGGCGCCCGCGAGCACCGCCGCGCGGGCGCGGCGCATGAGGTCGAGCAGGTAGTGCAGGTTGTGGATGGAGAGCAGGATGCCGCCGAGCATCTCGTCCTGCTTCACCAGGTGGCGCACGTAGGCGCGCGTGAAGTTCTGGCACGTGGGGCAGGCGCACTGCGCGTCGAGCGGCCCGAAGTCGCGCGTGTACTTGGCGTTGCGCATGTTCATGCGGCCCGTGCTGGAGAACGCGGTGCCCATGCGGGCCGTGCGCGTGGGCAGCACGCAGTCGAACATGTCCACGCCCTCGGCCACCGCGCGCACGAGCGTAGTGGGGTTGCCCACGCCCATGAGGTAGCGCGGGCGGTCCTCCGGCAGCGCGCGGGCCACCTCGCCGAGCGTCTCGAACATCACCTCGTGGCTCTCGCCCACCGAGTAGCCGCCGATGCCGAAGCCGCCGAAGCGCCGCCCGCCCGCCGCAAGCGAGTCCTCCTCGATCTCACGCAGGCGCCGGACGCTCTCAAGGCGCAGGTCAAGGTGCATGCCGCCCTGCACGATGCCGAAGAGCGTCTGGTCGGCGCGCGTGTGCGCGGCCAGGCAGCGGCGCGCCCAGGCGCTCGAGTAGTCGACCGCCTTCTGCACGAACGCGCGCTCGGCCGGGTACGGCGCGCACTGGTCGAGCTGCATGGCGATGTCGGCGCCGATCTGCTGCTGGATGCGCATGTTCTCCTCGGGCGTCCAGTGCACCTTCGCGCCGTCGTAGATGCTCCTGAAGGTGACGCCGTCGTCGGAGAGCTTCACGGTGTCGGCCAGGCTGAACACCTGGAAGCCGCCCGAGTCGGTGAGCATGGGGCCGTCGTAGCGCATGAAGGCGTGGATGCCGCCCGCCTCGGCCACCAGGTCGGCGCCGGGGCGCATGGCGAGGTGGTAGGTGTTCGCGAGCACCACCTGGGACTTGAGGTCGCGCAGCTGGTCGGGCAGGATGCCCTTCACCGTGGCGTGCGTGCCCACGGGCATGAACATGGGGGTCTGGAAGGCGCCGTGCGCCGTCTCGTAGGTGAGCGCGCGGGCGTGGCCGCACGTGGCGTCGCAGGCTGCCTCGAAGAGCGCCACTAGGCCGACACCCCCTCGGGCGCGGGGGTCGGGCTCGCCGCGTCGGACGCGGTGGGAGCGGGGGTCGGATCGGCCGGACCCTCCGCATCCGCCGCGTCGACCGCGTTCGCCTCGAGGGCCGCCTCGCGCGCCTCGGCGGAGATGACGCCCTCATCAGCGCCTCCGACGGGGTTCGCGCAGACGGGGAGCTCATCAACCCAGGCGGCGAACTGCTCGGCCGTGCCGTGCTTGACGCTTGCGAGGTCGAAGCCGCCGGGCACGGGGTCGAGCAGGTAGTCGGTCACGAGGAATATGTCGGCGCCGAGCTTCGTGACGGCCATGTCCTCCACGGTGTTGTTGCCCACCATGAGCACGTCGGAGCCCGCCACGCCGCACGCCGCGAGGTTCTCGGCGTAGTACGCGAGCTGGGGCTTGATGGCCGTCGAGTTGTCGTAGGCGGTGACGCGCGCGAAGAGGTCGGGGGAGAGGCCCGCCCACGCCAGCCTCCACGCCACGGCGCGGGGCGGGAACAGCGGCATGGTGGTGAGCAGGAGCGGGTAGCCCTTCTCCCCGAGCGCGTGCACGGCGCGCACCATGGGCTCGCTCGGCCTCACGTCGGCGCCGATGTCCCCGAACTCGGTGGCGTAGTACCCGTCGCAGACGGCATGCCAGTCGGCGGCCTGCTCGTCGACGTGCTCGAAGAACTCGCCCCAGAACGCGTCGGCGTTGACCTCGCCGATATCATGGCTCATCATGGCGCGGGTTCCCCGGCCGAGCCCCGCCTGGAACGCCTGCGCGTCAAGGCCGCGCGCGGCCACGTAGCGCACGATGCCCGCGAAGTACGCCTTCAGAAACGCGTCGATGTCCATGGGCAGAAGCGTGCCGTCGAGGTCGAAGAACACCGCGCGGTAGGCGCGGGGCGCCGCGGGCGCGCTCTTGTCGCTTTTCGGGGGGGTTACGGGCTGTGGGGTGTCTTCCATAAGGTGTTTCCTCTGATCGCTCGCATGCTTTCGATGTGGCATGGTAGTATACCCTTCATGACTTCAGCCGCCGAAAACCCGACGAAATTGCTACTCCACGCCTGCTGCGGGCCCTGCTCGATGGAGCCGGTGCGCCTCTTGCGCGAGCGCGGGGTGGAGCCGCACGTCTACTACGCGAACTCGAACATCCACCCGCCCGCGGAGTACGCCCGCCGCCTCGAGACGATCAGGGGGTGGGCCGCCTCCGTGGGGCTCAGCCTTACCGAGGGCCGCTACGACGTGGCGGCCTGGGAGGCGACCGCCGGGCGCATAGGCGACGCCGCTCGCGCGCGCTTCGGCGTGATCGCCGGGGACGTGGCGGATGCGGCAGGCGGCGGGGCCGCGGAAGCTGCGGCGGGCACGGCAGCTGCGGGAGCGACGGCAGCCGCGAGCGCGGAGCCCGCGGGCGCAACGCGCGGCGGAGCCGCAGGCGACGGGACGCCCACGCACTCGGCCCAGGCCGAGTCCGCGCGCCAGGCGCGCTGCCGCGCGTGCTACCGCCTGCGCTTCGAGGAGGCCGCGCGCTTCGCCGCCGAGAACGGGTTCGACGCGCTCGGCACCACGCTCTCGGTCAGCCCCTACCAGTACACCGACGTCATCCGCGAGGAGCTCGGGCGGGCCGCGCGCGCTGCGGGCGTCCGCCCCCTCTTCGAGGACTACCGCCCCTGCTACGCCGAGGCCACGCGCCGCTCGCGCGAGGCGGGCCTCTACCGCCAGAACTTCTGCGGCTGCCGCTTCTCCGAAGAGGAGGCGGCCGTCGAGCGCGCCGCGCGCAAGCGCTTCCGCGCCGAGGCGCGCGAGCGCGAGGCCGCCGCCCACGCC